>DASZCB010000128.1:0-5932 GCA_035943575.1 Rhodanobacter sp.
CCCTCGTACACTACGGCCGTACGTGCCGCACTGTGCAGCACCTGCGCCTCGAACAGCTGGTGCAGTGTCTGTGTATTCGGCTGGACGTTCGGATAAACCGTCGCGGTGTCGTTGAATCCGTAGAGCAACTGCTGACGTTCGCCCTCACTCAGCATCGGCAGTTTGCCAACTGCGACGCTCGGATCATTCACGATGGCTTGCAGCAGGTTCGTGAAATGCCCGGCCATGCGTTCGATCGTGCTTGCTTCGAACAAGTCGGTGCCGTATTCGAAATAGCCCTGCAAGCCTTCCTGGGCTTCGGTCAAGGTCAACGTGATATCGAACTTGGCCGTGGCGATTTCGCTGTCCAGCAGTTTCAAGGCCAAGCCCGGCAAGGCCAGCTCATCCATCGGCGTGTTCTGCAAGACCAGCATTACCTGGAACAGCGGCGAGTAGCTGGCGTGCCGTTCTGGCTGCAGCGCTTCGACCAATTGCTCGAACGGCACATCCTGGTGCGCGTACGCATCCAGCGTGTGCTGCCGCACGTGCTGCAGCAAGCCGTTGAAACCGGCAGTGAGGTCCACCTGTGTGCGCAACACCAACGTATTGACGAAGAAGCCGATCAACGGCTCGATCTCGGCACGGTTGCGATTGGCGATCGGTGTACCGATGCAGATGTCGCTTTGACCCGAATAACGCGCGAGCAGCACGTTGAAGGCAGCCGACAACGTCATGAACAGCGTGCTTTGCGCCTGGCGGCCAAGCACCTGCAAGCCGGACGCCAGTGCTGCCGGCACCACGAACGGCAACATGGCTCCACTGTGACTCGGCGATGAGGGCCGCGGTCGGTCTGTAGGCAGCGTCAGCAGGCTCGGGCTGTCGGCCAGCTGCTGCTTCCAGTAACTCAGCTGCTGCTCCAGCACGTCTCCGCTCAGCCATTGCCGCTGCCATTGGGCAAAGTCGACGTACTGAATCGGCAGTTCGGTCAGCGGCGATGGCAGGCCTTGCATGAAGGCCTGATACAGGGCGGCCACTTCGCGTACCACGATACCCATCGACCAGCCGTCCGACACGATGTGATGCATCGTCAGGAGCAGCACGTGCTCCTTGTCGGCAAGTCGGATCAGGCTGAAGCGGATCAAGGGGCCGACTGCAAGATCGAAAGGCTTGCTCGCTTCGTCCCGCAGGTGCACGCGCGTCAATGCCTCACGTTCCGCGACCGGCAAGCCGCTCAGATCGGCGGTCTCCAGCGCCAATGGCGATGCCGGCGCAATGACTTGCACAGGCGCGTCGTCAACAACCACAAACGAAGTGCGCAGGGCTTCATGACGGCGCACGATCTCGTTGAGCGTGCGAGCCAACGCTGCCACCTCGAGATGTCCGGTCAGGCGCACGGCCGCGGGAATGTTGTAGACCTCGCGCCGGGATTCATATTGGTCGAGGAACCACAGGCGCTGCTGGGCAAACGACAAGGACAACGGCGCATCACGATTTACCAGCCCTAGCGGCGGTGCAGTAATGCTGGCATCGGCATCGGCCTCGGTCACCTTCAGCATCAACGCTGCAATCGATGGCGCTTCGAATAAGGCACGTAAAGGCAACCCGATCTGCAACGCGCTCTGTACCCGCGACATCACTTGTGTCGCCAGCAGCGAGTGACCGCCTAGTACGAAGAAATCGTCATGGATGCCGACCTTGTCGACCTTCAGGATCTCCGCCCAGATGCCGGCCATGATTTCTTCGGTGGGCGTACGCGGTGCCACATAGCCGATATCGCTACGTGTCATGTCGGGCACCGGCAATGCCTTGCGGTTGATCTTGCCGTTCGACGTTAGCGGCAGTTGGTCGAGCACAACAAAGTGGGCCGGCACCATATATTCCGGCAGGCTCAGCAGTAGGATGGCACGCAGCTGCGCCGCATCGGGCAGTCCCTGCCCCTCATGCGGCACCAGATAAGCCACCAGGCGCTTGTCGCCGGGGTTGTCTTCCCGCGCCAGGACCACGGTTTCGCGAAGTTGCGGCACCGCTTGCAATTTGGCTTCGATCTCTCCCAGTTCGATGCGGAAACCGCGAATCTTGACCTGGAAGTCATTGCGGCTCAAAAACTCGATGTTGCCGTCGGGCAGATAGCGCCCGAGGTCGCCGGTTTTGTACAGACGGGCGTCGGGTTGACCCGCCGACACGAATGGGTCCGCGATAAATCGCTCCCGTGTCAGGTCGGGAAGATTGAGATAGCCAAGGGCGACGCCGGAGCCGCCGATATAGATCTCGCCGGTGACGCCGATCGGGACCGGTTGCAACTGGCCGTCCAACAGGTAGATGCGGGTGTTACCGATAGGGCGGCCAATCGGAATGCTGCGGCCCGGCACGACCTGCGTGATGTCGTACGTGGCCGCGAACGTGGTGGTTTCAGTCGGTCCATAGCCGTTGATCAGCCGCTTCGGCGGATGGTTCTGCAAAACCTGCCCGATGATATGCGGATCGAGCGCATCGCCGCCCACGATCAAGGCACGCAATGAGGAAATCGCGCTTCCCAGAGCCTGCGCGTATTGGTTGAACAACCCCACCGTCATCCACATGCCATTGATTTGCTGGTTGCGGATAAGCGTGGCCAGTTTGGCCGGCACCATCAGGTCGTCCTGACCGACGATAACGATGGCCGCACCGGTTTGCAGAGGCACCCAGATTTCCAGCGTGCTGGCGTCGAAGGCAGGGTTGGCTGCGCAGGCGAATCGGTCTCCTGCCTGCAAATCGAGATAGCCATTGTTGATCGCGAGACGCTCGATCGCACGATGTGGGATTTGCACGCCCTTGGATTGCCCGGTCGAACCTGAGGTGTACATGATGTAGGCACAGGCCGAGCCATCGATGGCCGTCACCAAGTCATGTTCGGGCTGTTGTACCAGCTCGCTCCGAGTCTCCGTCTGATCAAGCTCTATTCGGCCGACGCTGTCAGGTGCGGCTATGCCGCTGCGCGTGATGATGCAGCGTGCGGCGCAGTCATTGAGCATGTGCGCCTGGCGGTCGATGGGAAGCACGGCATCGAGGGGGACATAAGCCGCGCCGGCCTTGACGATGGCAAGCTCGGCAATGATGAGATCGATGCTGCGCGGCAGAGCGATCGCGACGATGTCGCCTTCCCGGACGCCACGGGTGCGCAGCAAATGCGCCAACTGGTTGGCATTCCGGTTGAGCTGTTCGTAGCTATAACACTCCTCGCCATCGATGACGGCCATGGCCTCGGGCGTTTGCCGCGCCAAGTGTTCGAAGCGCTGATGAATGCACAACGCGCCCGGCTTCGGCAGTTGGGCCCCGAACTGGACCTGCGGATGGATCAATGCGGTATCGTTGAACGCGTAGAGCAGTTGATGGCGCTCGGCCTCGCCCAGCATCGGCAGCTCGCCGACGGCCCGGCCCGGATCGGTCACGATCGCTTGCAGCAAGTTCGTGAAATGTCCGACCATGCGTTCGATCGTGGCCGCGTCGAACAAGTCGGTGTTGTATTCGAAGTAGCCCTGCAAGCCCTGCTTGTCTTCGGTCAAGGTCAACGTGATGTCGAACTTGGCCGTCGTGCTTTCGCTGTCCAGCAGTTTCATGGACAAACCCGGCAAGGTCAGTTCGTCCATCGGCGTGTTTTGCAGTACCAGCATCACCTGGAACAGCGGGGTATAGCTGGTATGCCGCTCCGGCTGCAGCGCTTCGACCAGTTGTACGAACGGCACGTCCTGGTGCGCATATGCACCCAGCGTGCGCTGCCGCACTTGCTGCAGCAGAACATGGAAGTCGACCGTGAGATCCACCTGCGTGCGCAACACCAACGTGTTGACGAAAAAGCCGATCAGCGGTTCGATCTCGGCACGGTTGCGATTGGCAATCGGTGTACCGATACAGATATCGCTTTGCCCCGAGTAGCGTGCAAGCAGCACATTGAAGGCAGCCGCCAGCGTCATGAACAAGGTGCTTTGCGTCTGGCGACCAAGCGCCTGCAAATCAGCCACCAGTGCGGCCGACATCACGAACGACAGCATCGCTCCGTCATGACTCGGCAGCGCCGGCCGTGACCGATCCGTGGGCAGCATCAGCAGGCTCGGGCTGTCGGCCAGCTGCCGTTTCCAATAACTCAGCTGCTGTTCCAGCACCTCCCCATTCAGCCAATGCCGCTGCCAATGCGCAAAATCCGCGTATTGAATCGGCAGCTCGGGCAATGGCGACGGCAAGCCCTGCATAAAGGCCCGATACAAGGCGGCCACTTCCCGCACCACAATCCCCATCGACCAGCCGTCCGACACGATGTGGTGAATGGTCAGGAGCAGCACGTGCTCCTTCTCGGCGAGCCGGATCAGACGGAAGCGAATCAAGGGGCCAATCGCCAGATCGAAAGGCTGGTTCGCTTCGTCTTGCAAGTGCCTGCGCGCCTGTGCCTCGCGTTCCACGGATGGCAGGTGGCTTAGATCGGTGATCTCCAGCGCCAATGGCGATGCCGGCGCAATGACTTGCACGGGTTCATCGTCAACGACCACAAACGAGGTGCGAAGGGCTTCATGGCGACGCACGATTTCATTGAGCGTACGAGCCAGTGCATCCGCCTCGAGCTGTCCGCTCAGACGCACGGCCGCCGGGATGTTGTAGACCTCGCGTCGCGATTCGTACTGATCGAGGAACCACAGGCGCTGCTGGGCAAACGACAAGGACAGCGGCGCATCCCGCAGGGTGGGCTGTATCGCCAAGGCCATCGCTTGCTCGCTCGGCGTTGTCGCAGCCGGATCGATCCGCCTCATGCTTTGAATCAGCGACGCTACGGTCGGTGCTTCGAAGATCGCGCTCACCGGCAGTTCGACCCCGAATTCCCTGCGTATCCTCGAGGCCAGTTGCGTCGCTAGCAGGGAATGTCCGCCTAGCCCGAAGAAGTCATCGTCGATGTCCACCGACGGACGTCCGAACAATTCCTGCCAAATATGGAGCATCGTTTTTTCGTCGCTGACCGACGTCAAGCCACGCAGATTCGATGATGTACCGGCGGCTGGCGCGGCCGGAGCCAAAGCATCACGTCGAGCAAATGATGAACCCGTGGCGGCAAGCGCATCCGGCAGATCCGGATAGCGGACATCGGTCCAGTAGCGTTCTCGCGCAAACGGATAGGTGGGCAAGCTGACGCGGCTGGGGCGAGCCGTGCCGCTGTCTGCCCCATACAAAATGTTCCATTCGAAGGTAAAACCCTTCACCCACAGATCGAGCAACTTGCCGAACTTGCCCTTGGCGACCCAGGCCCGGACGGTAAGGTTCATGTCTTCGTCGTCGGAAAGCATCGACAAGGCACTGCGTTTGGCCTGGCCGCGATAGACGCCATCGACGTCGACATGACCGACAGCAACGGCCGTCAACTTGAGCCGCAAATCGTCCAGCGAAACGACCAGCAGCGCTAACCGCTCTTCCATCGCTTCGCGGCCCACCTGCAAGGTGTAAGCCAGGTTGGCCAGGGTCAGGTCGGCGGCAGCGCGTGTCGGTGCCAGCGCAGTCAACAGCCGCTGCACTTGTTCTTGCAGTCGATCCTGATCGCGTGCCGACAGCAGCACCATGGCTGGGCCATGGCTGGCTTGGGTTGAGGCCTGATCGACGTTGAGCGGCGCAATATATTCTTCGATCACCACATGAGCGTTCGCCCCGCCGGCGCCGAACGAGGAAACCCCGGCAATCCTTGGAAGCTCGCGCCGTTGACCGTCAAATTCCAAGATCGGACGCGGCCAGGCTGCCAAGCTCTGCTGCACGACAAAGGGCGTGTCGGAAAATTTGATATTCGGATTGAGCGTGCCTGCATGCAGGCTCGGCGCCAAGGCCCGGTGTTTCAGCTGCATCAATACTTTGCTGATACCGACGAATCCGCTCGCACTTTCGCTGTGGCCGACATTCGACTTGGCCGAGCCGATGGCGCAGAACTGCGTGTCTTGGGTCCAGT
>DASZCB010000129.1:0-3247 GCA_035943575.1 Rhodanobacter sp.
GGCCGCCATCGAAATCGCAGAGCAACGCTTCCCGCAGCTACCAGGTGATCGCTAAGTAGGCGACGGCCACTTAGATGCGGTGTACGCCTTGAACCGCAGATGTGATGGTCATTTATGACCAGGACAATACGATGTGTGAATCAACTTACCCTGGAGCGGGTAACTGGGGAGGCTAATCCGATATGAATCTGATCCACAGGCTAGTGAGTTTTATCTCTTCGATGGGTATCTTTGAATGGACCATGGCATGCTTGATCGTCGGGGCCATCGTCATCATCTTCATCGGATTGCGATCTCTACCTGACACGCCCAAGACACGGAAGTTAAGGTACGCATCCACTGTGCTGGCAGTTTTATTCGTCATAGTCAGCGCGATCTGGAACCACGTTCTTCGACCCCACTAAGCTGTCAGAATCTAGCCCTACCTTGTGTGGGGCTAGATTTTTTTGGGACATGACAAGCGCCGTCAACATCAATCAGGTGCCCGTGATTGCTGGTAGGCCTTTATGTAACTGTGAATGGCAATCTCGATTGCACCCAAAGTATGAGTCGGCCGGATGACTTCTCGATCGGGGCCTTGGATGGTCATTGCTGGCATATCGTCGCCTGAGCGCATTGAAACCACTCCGACGATCCAAGACTCGACCAAGAGGGTGCTACGCAGCCACATGATGTCCCGATTTACTAGCGCGACGGTGTCTTCCCGCCCCGTCACCGACAAGCGCCATGCAACTTCGTGAAGCAAATAGAGTCGATGGGCGTAGTAAATAATGTCCATGGCCTTGAGTTGCTGCCGCACTACAACATGGGCGCTTGAATTTTCATTCATGATGAGTTCGCACGGAATCAGACAATTCCTACTAGTGTGCCCCACAATTCAATCTCAAACTCGCGACGATTCACGAGTCCCTGGTTGATGACGAGCGGGCCGTCGATGGTCTTCTTGTTCCACAGCCGGAACGCATCAGGGACGTTCTTGAAGTCTTGTGCGTTCACTCGACGCAGTACGGTGGACGATAGGAACCGGGGGCACCGATGTTGAAGCACAGGGCTAACCGCCCTTGAGGCCGCCAGCATGTCGGAGGAACACCATGCCGCGAAGCATCTTGGTCACGGCGTAGCCGGTCTCATCGCCACCGCGGCCGGAGGGATCGACCGCCATAACGGAGCCGGTGAACTCCCCAACGTCCTTGGCGAGATACATAGGCCGGTGGAGCCGGTCACCAGTGAAGCCCACCGCAGGGACGTCATCGATCACCTGCTCTTTGCCGCTGGCCCACATGATGCGGATGGGCGCCGCTTCGCGGTCTATGTCCATCACAATAAGGTCGGACAGCTTCAGCGGATAACCATGGCCTTCCAGCGCGATGTGGTAACCGGTACGCTCAACCGTGCCTTCATGCTGGACCGGCTAGAACGTGCCCTGCTGATGGCCCGACGCGACGAGCGGCACCTGGCGCTAGTATTTGTCGATCTCGACCATTTCAAGCCTATCAACGATAGCCTCGGGCATGCTGATGGTGACGAGGTGTTGCAAATCGTGGCCCACGCGTTGCAATCGGTGCTGCGTGAATCAAATGCCGTGTGCCGCTATGGTGGCGACGAGTTTCTGGTGCTGCTGCCGGAGATCTCGGCCCCCGCCGATGCAGGCCGGATCGCTGTCGACATGCTGACGGCGCTCAGCATGCCTGTCAGCGTGGGCGGCCAGATATTGAAGCTTTCGGCCAGTCTGGGCATCAGCATCTATCCGGAGGATGGTGAGGACGCAGTTACCCATATCAATCGCGCCGATGCTGCCATGTACCAGTACAAGCGCGCCGGGTTCGGCGATTTCAAGTTCCACCGGAACGCCTTGTCCCAGGAGCAAAGTCCGACGTCGCAGGATCTGCGCGAGGTGAACACACAACTGGTGCTGTCCGCTTTGAAAGCGCAAGAATCCGAGGCGCATGCGACCGAGGCGAACCATCAGCGGTTGAAGCACATGGCGATCGTGGCACATGAATTGCGCAATCCGCTAACCCCGCTGCGCATCGCCGCCGACCTACTGACCAACTGTGGCAACGTCGGCGAAATTCCGATCGAGCGGCTTCAGGTGATCATCGATGGCCAGGTCACCTACATGACCCGGTTGAACGATGACCTGCTCGACGGCTCGCGCCTGAGTGCCTGCAAGTTGCGAATCGAGTGCACTGACATCGATTTGCGCGATGTTCTCAACCAGGTGGAGGCTTCCTGTCGGCCGGGCATGGAGTTTCGCCAGCAGCATTTCAGCATGCGCGTAGGGCCCGAGCCGATTCGCATGGTCGGTGATCCGGTGCGACTGGTGCAGGTCTTTAGAAACCTGCTGGACAACGCCTGCAAATATACGCCGGAAAAAGGCGAGATCGCCCTTGAGTTACGGTTGCTGAACAACTGCGCCGTAATCACCGTGCGCGATAATGGTATCGGTATTTCTGCTGAGGCGCTGCCGACAATATTCGACCTGTTTGTGCAGGATGCCCCTACGCTGCCGCACTCCAACGGCGGCCTGGGGATTGGCCTGGCAGTGGTGCGCGATCTGGTGCAGGCGCACGGTGGCAGCGTGGTTGCCCACAGCGCCGGCCGGGGTTGCGGCAGCGACTTCATAGTGACGCTGCCGCTTGCCGGGCTAGATGCAACCTGACGATGCTCGGATCAATCCAGTCGCAAACAGCCGTCTAGATGATTGTATGAAAGCCTCGTCAAGCTACCTGAAGTGATGCTCTTCCGGACTTTCGACGGGCCCATCGAAATCTCTTCGTATCAGCAGTATGTTGCGCGTCGCAGACGCGGCTCCCCGCCGTTGCAAGCAAGGTTCGTCGCAAAAAATCATGGGTCGGATTGCGCGATAACCGGCGCAGGATGGCTGTCGATTTCGTAGACCCTTTCATAGGAGCTGCATACCGTTGCGCAATCCCTGTCTGACGAACGGCAGTTCCTGACCGATAGGAGGAATGTCGAAGGAAGCGCGTTACGGTTGGCGAAGTTCATCTGTGGAGAGCTTCGCAACACCAGCACGATGTTCCAGCCTGCTGGACTTCTGTTCAAGCAAGCCAAGAAGCCGCGTTATCCACGGCAGTCCTGAAGAACGATGGGCACTGACGCGATCATCACTCCCGATATGGGACAACTGGCATCGGTCGGCGAAGGTAGCCTCTCTGCCTCGTCAGGGACTGATGACGCCGGCCGTTTGAATGACTCATGCTTTTTTGAATCCGCCGCCTCCCCC
>DASZCB010000130.1:0-3099 GCA_035943575.1 Rhodanobacter sp.
CGCTGGAATACTCCTCGAATCTCTTCTCGATGCTTATCAGTCCATCTTTTTTTTACCGCCGGTGCAGCACTAGCCTGCCATGCCTCGAAGGCATCGAGCATGCGCTGCGTAGCTACGCGAAGCTTTCCATTCTCGATATCGGGCAACGTAGCCAGTACTTTGCCCAGCAGCTTTGGCGCACACGCAAGAGGCCACAGGCTGGCCGAACCTTCCCGGAAAGTCTGAAGAAGTGAATCGCGTTGCTCCCGAATGCCCTCGCGCTCGACCTGCAACTTACTTCGGTTAAGCGCGATGTCGCCACCGGTGGCAACAAAGCGCTGTTTGGCCTTGTCAGCGCTGCGCTTCTGGCCATCATGGCTCGCTTGTAGGTCCGCAAGCGTTTCGGTTGCTTCTCGAATCTCGCGTGCCAGCCTCTCCGAATCACGCACTACTTGATCCAAGCGACTGGACGCATTGCTCGTGTTGGCCCGCTCATGACGTGCGATATACAAGCCAAGATCAGTACGCAAACGACCTACCATTTCTATGCCAAGTAGGGTGCGTATCGCCCCAGCAAGATGCTCATCGTCTTCCGTATCGTCAGCAATGTCTTTGATCTTTTCACCGTCGAAGAAGAACAACTGCGATACACCGAAGGGAAGCAGGTCCTGCAGGAAGTGGTGCCACTCTTCGCGAGGCACCGCGGTGATTTCGCTGCCGTTCTTGGTGACCTCCAGAGCCTCTACAACAGACTGCCCGCGTACAGCCCAGCTGCGGGTCACCTCATACCGCTGTATCTCGCCACCTTCCGCGAAATCGAAGTCAAGAACAATGGTTGCTTCCGACGGAGCGTCCTGCCCATTGGGAGGAGTGTGAATCCGGCTACGAAGATAGCTTTCATACTCGACTTGTGAGACGCGTTGCCCAACGGCAAGCTTGCCATAGAGGGCAAGGCGAACGCCGTCCAGGAGACTGGTCTTACCTGCGCCATTTTTACCGCCGATAAGTACTATCGGGCGTGGTTTCTTGTCCCGCGACTGGGGAGACAATTCAATAACTTGTCTACCCGCGTACAGGCCAAAGTTCTGGAGCGTGATGGATCGAAGCAGCATATTAGTTCCCGATGTCCTCTTCGCTTTCGATAGTCTCCAGGGACTCAGCAGCGTCGAAGTTGATACCTTGATTTCCAAGCAGCACCCGACGAGAGGCAATCACCTCGTCTTGCGAACGCCAATCCTCATTCATCAGATCTTCGATGCGAGTATGAATCGCGTGTCGGCGCTTCATACCCTGGGTTGATCGTTCCACGTCCAGTAGCCGAACAATCAAATCGGTGGGGACATCGTTCTGTTTGCAAATCGCGTCCAGGAGCATCCCGTCCTCATCCGTGAAAGACGCCGCATCATCAATCACCCAGTCCAAGTCTCGCCCCAGTACATCGCGAACAATTTTGGGGACAGAGTCCTCCCAGTCGCCACGTTCCTGGCGCCAAATCTGGCGGATCGCATGTAATTCGGCTTCGTGAATTAGCTGCGAGGCCTCTCCGGGTGGGGCGTCCCTTTGAGTCTCCAACTGGGTCCGCAAAAGCTTCTCAAGCAATTCCCTACAGAACGCCAAGGTATAGGGTCCTCGTATGAGCTGGTCAGAATCCTTCTTGAAACTGATCTGACCTGTACGCCGCCGGTAGTCGCGGACTTCCTTCTTGCGGGCGGGAACCTGGGTTGCAGCAAGCATGTCTCGATACTCGAGCAACGGCTCCATCCAGTCTTGTCCGGAGTCGATCATGGCCTCCATGGCCTTGTCCTTCGTAACGACCGTGCACACCCAACAACCAAACCGGGAATTGCCGCAGCTCGGCGTCGTCTTGTCGACTACCAGCGGGCACTCACCAGCCTGAGCGTTCCGGTACATCGCGACCAGGTCACGGTTATCGTTACCCCATGGCGATTCATTTTGCAGAAGATAGGTCCACACGTCGTCCGTGCTGAGAGCCTCAATGGGCGCGTAGACAAATGCGTTGCTCAAAGACGAATGGCGCGAGAGGCGTGATTCCTTGATTCGATGCAAGGACATGACTTGTGCACGGGTGGCGCTCTCAGCGGATCGCACGCCAAGCACCACGATGACTTCACCGAATTCCGCCACGCGATCCAGGATGAACTCATTGGCAGGCTCAATCTTCAGCCGCTCAGTACACCACCGGAACTTAGTTGAAGGTGCAGGATAGCCACGGCCGATCATATTCACCCAGAAGCTACGGTCGATCCGTGGCATCACCTTGTGCGTACGAAACGGCATGTCTTTCGCGATGGCGCTTTGTTCGATACGAGCCAATGTGCCATCGATGTAGTTCACGATGACAGGCGTTTCAACCAACGTGTCAGAACTTATGACGTAAACCGGCTTCGCGCGCTGCTCGGACGGCAAACCGGCAAGCGCGGTCCACACAATTTGCAGGGCGCAAGTCGAATCCTTGCCGCCGCTGAACCCCAATACCCAGGGGCGCTTGTCGGCCAGATACAGGGTGCGGACCTCTTCGTAGAGTGCCTGCAATGGAGCTGTTTTCTGTTTAGTAGACATCAGCCCACCTTGCGTTTTGGCAGTTTGGATGAGGGTCGTTGTGGAGCGATGCGATTCTCCAGTTGGACTGCGTCGGTGGTTAGAGACAAACCGAGAGCCTGCACAATCACATTGCTGACTAGCGCCACGTTTTGGACCGACTTATTGATCTTTCCGGCGATAAGTGCCCGGCCTTCCCATAAATTAGTATTGGCACGAGACCAGTCGATCGCACGCAATCCTGCTAAATGCTTGCGCCAGTCTTTCGGGTGGGCAGCGATCAATTGTGCTCCTGCCATTCCGATGGCCTGTAGTGCGATGCCGTGTGGGTGGACATAGTCGCGTCGTAATTCATGTGCCACGACATCTCGACGTTGCACTCGCTGCCAATCCGGCATCTGAGTGATGACCGAACCCCAGAAAGCGATGGATCTATCAAGATCCTCTGGACCAATGTGGCCGTTGCGAGATTTTCCGAGTAGCAGTCCAGTCGCCTGGTGCAACGAGCTGAGCGTGAACAGCTTGAGCGAACGGTTCGAGATGCTGGTCTTCTCGAGATCC
>DASZCB010000131.1:0-3423 GCA_035943575.1 Rhodanobacter sp.
ACGACAAGGACGACGTGGAAGCGGTCGGTCTGGTGAAGTTCGACTTCCTCGGCCTGCGCACGCTCACGATCATCGACTGGGCGGTGAAGGCGATCAACGCACGCCGCGCGAAAGCCGACGAAGCACCGCTGGATATTTCGCAGCTACCGCTGGACGATCCGAAGCCGTACGAGTTGCTGAAGAAGGCGCAGACCGTCGCCGTATTCCAGCTCGAATCCTCCGGCATGCAGCGCATGCTGAAGGACGCGAAGCCCGATCGCTTCGAAGACATCATCGCGCTGGTCGCGCTGTACCGTCCCGGCCCGATGGATCTGATTCCGAGCTTCATCGCGCGCAAACATGGCCGCGAGGATGTGGAATATCCGGATCCGCGCGTCGTGCCGATCCTGCAAGAGACCTACGGCATCATGGTCTACCAGGAGCAGGTCATGCAGATGGCGCAGATCGTCGGCGGCTACTCGCTCGGCGGCGCCGACCTGCTGCGCCGCGCGATGGGCAAGAAAGACGTCAAGAAGATGGCCGAGGAGCGCGCCAAGTTCCGCGAGGGCGCGGCGAAGGATGGCCTCGCCGGCGACAAGGCCGACACCATCTTCGACCTGATGGAAAAATTCGCTGGCTACGGCTTCAACAAGTCGCACGCCGCCGCCTACGCACTGGTGTCGTATCAGACCGCATGGCTGAAGGCGCACTACCCGGCCGAGTTCATGGCCGCGACGATCTCGTCGGACATGGACAATACCGACAAGGCGGTGACCTTCCTCGACGAGTCGCGCGCGCTCGGCATCACCGTGCAGCCGCCGGACGTCAACGCGTCCGAATACATGTTCATCGCGGTCGAGCCGAAGGTGATCCAGTACGGACTCGGTGCGATCAAGGGTGTCGGCCAGGGTGCGTGCGAGGCGATCGCCGCCGAACGTAACCATGGCCGCTACACCGACCTGGCCGACTTCTGCCGCCGGGTCGATCCGACCAAGCTCAACCGCCGCGTACTCGAAGCGCTGATTCTGTCCGGCGCGCTCGATGCGCTGGCGCCGAATCGCGCCAGCCTGATGCTGCAGCTGCCGGATGCGATCAAGGCTGCCGAACAGCACCTGCGCGACAAACAGTCCGGTCAGAACGACATGTTCGGCGCGGCGATGGGCGCGCTGACACCGGTGGTGCACATCAACCTGCCGACCGTGCCGGAATGGCCGTTGGAACAGAAGCTGCAGGGCGAGCGCGACACGCTCGGGCATTACCTGTCCGGCCATCCTACCGACCCGTGGAAGGACGAGCTGGCACAACTGTCCACCTGCCCCCTGGGCGAGATCGCCGACCGCTACCAGCCGCCGAAGCCGCGCAAGAACGATGACGGCGACAACAACCGCTTCCGCCGCGGCCCGGATACGCCGTGGACTGTCGCCGGCATGGTCGCCGCCGTGCGCAAGCGCGGCGACAGCGACGCCTTCGTGCGGCTGGAGGACGGCAGCGGCATCATCGAAGTGAGCTTCTTCGGTGAGCTTTACCAGCAGATTGCACCGCTGCTCACCCGCGACCAGATGCTGATCGTCGACGGTGGCCTGCGCATCGACGACTTCTCCGGCGGCGGCTTCCAGTTGCGCGCGCGCAGCGCCATCTCGTTGGCCGATGCCTGCCGCAAGCATGCGCGGCTGCTGCAGCTGAAATTGAACGGCGTCGGCCCCGACTTCATCGGCCAGCTGCAACATGCGCTGGCCGGCTATCGCGGCGGCCGCGCCAGCGTGACGCTACACGGCTACCGCAACCGCAATGCGCAGGCCGACATCGAGTTGGGCGAGGCGTGGCGCGTGGATGCCATCCCCGACCTGCTGCGTGCCGTGCGCGCGCTGCCCGGCGTGCAGGCCGCGCGCCTGCGCATCGTCAAGCAGCAGGATTGATTCGTTTACTTCCTCTTCCTGCCTTGCAGGGGGAGGAGCCACCACGATCACTTCTTGCCCCGCTCCATCATCGCCTTCAGATCAGCGAACGGATTGCCGGTGGCCGCCGGCGCATCCTCGACTTCCATCACGCCGCCGCGCACGTGATCGATATGCCGCGAGTGCTCATTGTCGTGGCAATACACGCACAACAACTCCCAGTTGCTGCCGTCGGGCGGATTGAAGTCATGGTCGTGGTTGCGATGGTGCACGGTCAGTTCCTGCAGGTTCGCGCGGGTGAATTCGCGCGCGCAGCGACCGCATATCCACGGATACATCTTCAGCGCGCGCTCGCGATAGCCCAGTTCGCGCTGTTCGGCGTTGCGCCGCGCCTCGGCCACGATACGGTCGAGCTTGGCGTTGTCGATGGGCGGTTTGATCGGCATGGTCGGACCTGGCTGCTGCAGTGCTGGCTGCAGGGTTGGATGAAGCGGACGATAGCGCAATCGGGCAGCGCGCGGCAGGCATCTGTCGAACCCGTCACAGCCATACGGCGGCGTTCTCGCGTTTTCCTGCGGGACGGTATACTGAGCCGCTTCTGTGCCATGAAATGTAACGAATGAACCCCAACTTCCTCGATTTCGAACAACCAATTGCCGAACTGGACGCGAAGATCGAAGAGCTTCGCCACGCCAGCAGCGGACAGGCGTTCAACATTGACGAGGAAGTCGGCCGGCTGCGCGAGAAACTGAAGCTGAAGACGAACGAGATCTTCCGCAACCTCAACTCGTGGCAGACCACCCAGCTGTCGCGCCATCCCGCCCGGCCGTACACGCTCGATTACATCGGCGTGATCTGCGAGGAATTCCACGAGCTGGCCGGCGACCGCATGTATGCCGACGACGCTGCCATCGTCGGCGGCCTCGGCCGCATCAATGGTCGGTCGGTGGTGATCATCGGCCATCAGAAAGGCCGCGACACCAAGACCAAGGTACGCCGCAACTTCGGCATGCCGCGCCCGGAGGGTTACCGCAAAGCGCTGCGACTGATGAAGATGGCCGAGCGCTTCGGCCTGCCGCTGCTGACCCTGATCGACACACCCGGAGCCTATCCCGGCGTGGGTGCGGAGGAGCGCGGCCAGGCCGAAGCCATTGCCCGCTCGACCTCGGCCTGCCTCGGCCTGAAAGTGCCGTCGATCTCGGTGGTCATCGGCGAAGGCGGTTCGGGCGGCGCCATCGCGATCGCCACCGCCAACCGCGTCTACATGCTCGAACATGCCATCTATTCGGTGATTTCGCCTGAGGGGGCGGCCTCGATCCTGTGGCGAGACACCACCCGCTTGAAGGATGCGGCGACCAACATGAAGATCACCGCGCAGGATCTTCTGCAAATGAAGGTCATCGACGCCATCATTCCCGAGCCGATGGGCGGCGCCCAGCGCGCGCCCGAAACGGTGATTGCCGCGACTGGTGACCTCATCGCCAAGACGATGAAGGAATTTGCCGGCGCCAACACCGACTTCCGCGAGCAGCGCCGCGAGAAATATCTG
>DASZCB010000132.1:0-5840 GCA_035943575.1 Rhodanobacter sp.
TGCCGACCGGGGTGCGGGTGGCGGCGACGATGTAGGCGTCTTGCACTTGCTTGGTCATGATCTTTACTCCGTTGCGTCGCGCGGTTCGCGGCGACGCGCTGTGATTTTCTTTGTCGTCATCCCGGCGAAGGCCGGGATCCATGGTTTGCGAGCAGATTCCGGCCTGCGCCGGAATGACGAGCGTTGGATTAATTACGCAGCGGTTTGCCGGTAGTCATGGTGTGGGCGATACGGGCCTGGGTCTTCTCGGTCTGCGCCAGCTCCACGAAATGCTTGCGCTCCAGCGCCAGCAGCCATTCCTCGTCGACCGTCGAGCCGCGTTCGATCACGCCGCCGCACAAGGTGTCGGCGATGCGCGTGGCGATATCCACGTCGTGTTCGGAGGCGAAATAGCCGGCCTGCAGGTTCGCCAGCGAGGCTTTGAACGTGGCAGTGCCAACATCGCCGGCGACCGGGATCGCACGCGCCGGCAGCGGCGGACGGTAGCCGCTCTCGGCCAGCGCGTTCGCCACCTGCTTGGCGACGTAGAGCAGTTCGTAGGCGTTGAACACCACTATGTCGCTGTCGCGCAGCAGGCCAAGCTGCTTTGCTTCGAAGGCGCTGGCGGAAACCTTGGCCATCGCCACGGTCTCGAACACCTTCTTCAGTTCCTCGAACGGGTCGCCCGGATTCGCCTTGGCCGCGCGCACGGCCAGTTCATGCAGGCCACCACCGGCCGGCAGCAGGCCGACGCCGGCCTCGACCAGGCCGATGTAGCTTTCCAGTGCGGCCACAGTCCGTGCCGAATGCATCTGGAACTCGCAACCGCCGCCGAACGCCATGCCGCGCACCGCGGATACCACCGGTACCAGCGAGTACTTGATCGCCATGCTGGTGCGCTGGAAGTTCTCCACCATTTTCTCGAAGTCGGCGATCTTGCCTTCCTTGAGCAGGCCGAGCGCGCCCTTGAGATCCGCGCCGGCGGAGAACGGCTCGCCGGTCTGCCAGATCACCACGGCCTTGAGCTTCTCTTCGGCCAGCTTGATCGCGTGCTGGACGCCGTCGAGCACGTAGTCGTTGACGGTATTCATCTTGGTCTTGAACGAGAGGATGCCGACGCCATCGTCGCCAAGCGTCCACAGACGCACGCCGTCGTTCTCCCAGACCGTGGTGCCCTGGTCGAACTGCTCGCCGATCAGCGGGTCGGGGAACAGCTGGCGCTTGTACACGGGGTGCTGCGAACGCGGCTTGTCGACGTTGGCGCTGGCCGAATACGAGCCATCCTTGCCATGGACGCCTTTGCGGCCATCGGTGACCCACGTCGGCAGCGGTGCCTTGCTCATCGCCTTGCCAGCCGTGATGTCTTCGTTGATCCAGCCGGCGATCTGCTGCCAGCCGGCAGCCTGCCAAGTCTCGAACGGGCCGAGCTTCCAGCCGTAACCCCAGCGGATCGCGAAATCCACATCGCGCGCGGTGTCGGCGATATCGGCCAGGTGATAGGCGGTGTAGTGGAACAGGTCGCGGAAGCTGGCCCACAGGAACTGCGCCTGCGAATCGCTGGACGCGCGCAGCTTGCCGAACTTCTCGGCCGGGTCCTTGATCGCCAGGATCGCGGCGACTTCGTCGGATGGCTTCTGCTCGGACGGACGGTAATCCTTTGCTGCGGGATCGAGCACCACGATGTCCTTGCCGGCCTTCTTGTAGAAGCCGGCGCCGGTCTTCTGGCCCAGTGCGCCCTGGTCGATCAGGCCCTGCAACCAGACCGGCGCCTTGAAGTACTGGTGCCACGGATCATCCGGCAAGGTGTCTGCCATGGTCTTGATGACGTGCGCCATGGTGTCCAGGCCGACCACGTCCGCGGTGCGGTAGGTCGCACTCTTCGGACGGCCGAGCGCCGGACCGGTGAGCGCGTCGACGGTATCGAAGCCGAGCTTGAACTGGTCGGTGTGATACATCGCCGACAGCATCGAGAACACGCCGATCCGGTTGCCGATGAAGTTCGGGGTGTCCTTGGCGATCACCACGCCCTTGCCGACGGTGGTGACCAGGAAGGCTTCGAGGCCTTCGATCACGGCTGGGTCGGTGAGTTTGGTCGGGATCAGCTCGACCAGGTGCATATAGCGCGGCGGATTGAAGAAGTGCACGCCGGTGAAGCGGTGGCGCAGCTCTTCCGGCAGCGCTTCGGCCAGGCCATTGATCGACAGGCCGGAGGTGTTGCTGGCCAGCACGGCGGTAGCGGAGATGTACGGGGCGATCTTCTTGTACAGGTCCAGCTTCCAGTCCATCCGCTCGGCGATCGCCTCGATCACCAGATCGACGTCCTTCAGATGCGCCATGTCCTCGTCGTAGTTGGCCGGGATGATCGCGGCGGCGAGGTTCTTGTCGGCCAGCGGGGCAGGCGAGAGCTTGGCGAGATTGGCGATGGCCTTGAGCGCGATGCCGCTCTTCGGGCCTTCCTTGGCGGGCAGGTCGAACAGCACGGTCTCGACGCCGGCGTTGGTCAGGTGCGCGGCGATCTGCGCGCCCATGACGCCGGCGCCCAGCACGGCAGCCTTGCGGATGCGTAGTGCTGATTTAGGTGAGGATGCAGCAGTCATTAGGCTTCTCCGAGGGTGCAAACGAGAGTGAAACGGGTGACTTGAGGATCAGGGATGGCTGAGCCCGGCGACGGCGAAGCGGATCAGGTGCTGCGCGGTCTGCTCGCGATGAGCGTGTTCGCTGACGTCACTTTTGCGCTGGATCATGCCGAAGCCGGACATCGCATGGGTCAGCGCGCCGGTGACCAGATCGATCCGCCAGTACAGCTCGGGCTTGCTCAGTTGCGGCAGCAGGCGGGCGAATTCGGTGGTGAACTGGCGCATCACGTGGCCATAGTTCTCGGACAGGAACAGGCGCAAGGTGTCGTCGTGCTCGGCAAAGGCGCGCGCCAGTACGCGCATGAACAGCGCGCCGTTGCCGTCATGCGACAGCTCCAGCGCGGGGCGGATATAGGCTGCCAGCACGTCTTCGAGGGTGGTGTCCGCTTTACCGGCAATCTTGGCCAAGGCCGCCAGCCGGTCGGCGTTCAGCGCGTCCAAACGTCGGCGGAACACCTGTTCGACCAGTTTTTCCTTGGAGCCGAAGTGGTAGTTGACTGCGGCCAGGTTGACTCCGGCGGCGGTCGTCAGCTGGCGTAGCGAAGCGCCATCGAAGCCGCGCTGGGCGAACAGGATTTCGGCGGCGCCGAGTATCCGTTCCTTGGTTGAGCCGGAGCTGTTCACGAGCGGAACCATCCATCGGCCACAGGCCAGTTCAAACGATCGTTTGAGCATACGCGGACAGCTCGGCAGCCGTCAAACAAACGCGGGTTGCAAACAACGGGTTACTTGCGTATGAGTTAGAATCTGTCAAACTTTCGTGAGCTAAATCCCCGGTCCTTGTCAGATTTAGCTCATCTGCCGGCCCGAGCCGGCCACACCGCCCTTTCCTTAAATCCGTTTTCCCGGAGCAGACCCGTATGGCGCTGGAGCGCACCCTTTCCATCATCAAGCCCGACGCCGTTGCAAAAAACGTCATCGGTGAAATCTACGCGCGCTTCGAAAAGGCCGGCCTGAAGGTCGTGGCTGCGAAGATGAAGCAGTTGTCGCGCAAGGAAGCCGAAGGCTTCTATGCGGTGCACCGCGAGCGTCCGTTCTTCAACGCTCTGGTCGAATTCATGATCTCCGGCCCGGTAATGATCACCGCGCTTGAGGGTGAGAATGCCGTACTGGCCCATCGCGATCTGATGGGCGCCACCAATCCGAAGGAAGCCGCGCCGGGCACGATCCGCGCCGACTTCGCCGACTCCATCGACGCCAATGCCGTGCATGGTTCTGATGCAGTCGATACCGCCAAGGTTGAGATTTCGTACTTCTTCGCCGCGACGGACGTGCTGTCGCGCTGAGCGATTCAATAGTTGTGAGGCATACGTTGTGAACCAGGTTGTCGTAAACCCACCTGCCAAGGTCAATCTGCTCGACTTCGATCGCCAGGGTCTGCGTGATTTTTTCACGCAGATCGGCGAGAAGCCGTATCGCGCCGAGCAGGTGATGAAGTGGATCTACCACGACCTGGAAGACAACTTCGAGAACATGACCGACGTGGGCAAGGCGCTGCGCGCCAAGCTCACCGAGGTCTGCTACATCGGCGCGCCGAAGACCATGCTGGACAAGGCCGCCAATGACGGCACGCACAAGTGGTTGCTGGGCATGGACAAGGGCAACGCGGTCGAAACCGTGTACATCCCCGAGCCGACCCGCGGCACTCTGTGCGTGTCCTCGCAGATCGGTTGCGCGCTGAACTGCCAGTTCTGCTCGACCGGTGCGCAGGGCTTCAACCGCAACCTGTCCACCGCCGAAATCATCGGTCAGGTGTGGGTAGCGGCGAAGTACCTGGGCAACATTACCCATCAGAACCGCCGCATTACCAACGTGGTGATGATGGGCATGGGCGAGCCGCTGGCCAACTTCGACAACGTGGTGCGGGCCATGCGCCTGATGCGCGATGACCTCGGGTTCGGCCTCGCAGCCAAGCGCGTCACGCTGTCCACCGCCGGCATGGTGCCGCTGATCGATCAGCTGTCGGATGCCATCGACGTTTCGCTGGCAGTGTCGCTGCATGCGGCCAACGACGATCTGCGCACGGAGTTGGTGCCGCTCAACAAGCGCTATCCGATTGCCGATCTGCTTGCTGCCTGCCAGCGTTGGGTCGCGCGCAAGCCGCGCACCTCGATCACTTTCGAATACACCTTGATGAAGGGCGTCAACGACCAGCCCGAGCATGCTCGTCAACTGATCAAGCTGATGCGCAAGCTGCCGACCTGCAAGGTCAACCTGATTCCGTTCAACCCATTTCCGGGCACTCGTTTCGAGCGATCCAACGCGAATGACATTCACGATTTCCAGACGCAGTTGCTGAATGCCGGCGTATTGACCATGTTGCGGCGTACCCGCGGTGACGATATCGATGCCGCCTGCGGTCAATTGGCAGGGCAGGTCACCGATCGCACGCGACGTAGCGCCGATCTTCGCAAGCGGCAAGACGAGGGGGCACTGCATGCGATTTGACCGGGTCCTAATTTTCAGCCTGCTGTTGCCGCTGGCTGGTTGCGTGACCACGCACACTGACAGCAACACGCTGGGCAAAAACATGCCGGAATCCAGCAAGGCCGACCAGGCCCTGGATGCCGCCCGCATCCATACGGAGCTGGCCCAGCGCTACATGGATTCCGGCGACCTGCAGACGGCACTAGAGAAAGTGACCAAGGCGTTGCAGTTCAACCCCAATTACGCGCCGGCGCATACGGTGATCGCGGTGATCTACGAGCGTATCAACAAGCTGCCCGAGGCCGAAGAGCATTACCGCAAGGCGGAGGCTTTGGAGCCTGCCAAGGGCGCGCCGAACAACAATCTCGGCGTATTCCTATGCCATACCGGAAAAGTCGCGGAGGCGAACGGGTATTTCCAGAAGGCGGTCGCCGATCCGTTCTATCAGACGCCCGACGTGGCGCTGACGAATGAAGGCGTTTGCCAGTTACGTGCGAATGACACGACTGGGGCGGAAGCGAGTTTTCGTGACGCCATCGCGCGAAATCCGAATAATGCAGAGGCACTCTTCCAGCTTGCCAACTCGCTTTATCTGAACAAAGATGCGTTTCGCGCCAGGGCTTTCATCCAGCGATTCGATGCGCTGGGCCAGCCAACTGCCGCGGCGCTCAAGCTCGGCCACGATATCGAATCCCGTCTGGGCAACTCGGAAGGTGCCCACACTTACCGCAAGCGACTGCTCGACCAGTTCCCGGACTCGGAGCAGGCGCACGCTCTCGACACTACTGCCAGCCCATG
>DASZCB010000133.1:0-5024 GCA_035943575.1 Rhodanobacter sp.
CACGGTAATGCTGGAGCGCACGCGGCGCAATTTGCACGTAGACATTGTCTGCATATGCCGCCTCCACAATGCCATTGATCCGCCATCGCGGCGCGGGCCGCAGATCGACGCCCAGCGTGCCGCCGTTCTCGTGAATCATGACGACGTAGGGCGCCGTTCCCGCTTCGGTCACATTCACCGTGCGGACGCGATAGCGGTAGCCCAGCGAGATCGATGCCTTTGCACTCGCGTCCCATAGGGCGGTCAAGTTGTTGGTCTCGGTTTTCTGGCCGAGGAACGTAGTAGACGCCGCCGCTGTGGGTCCCGCGGTGATGGTCGGGGCGTTCAACATGCTTGGGCCGTTCGGGCCTGAGGCCGCCGTGCTCAGGCTGGTCGTAATCAGGTTGTTGTAGCCTGGCTGGCGGAAGTCCGAATAGTCATACTGCTCCGCCAGGCTGATGCGGTCGGTGATCTCCCACACTGCGCCGAAGTCCGCCGCCACGCTGATCCGCTCCGCCGTCGAGTTGCCTGTGATGGTCTGCATGCGGAGACCGCTGCGACCCAGCCCGTTGAAGTACTCATAATAGCTGGGCATGTTCATGTTCGCACCGGTGTAGCTCACGCGGCCGTTCATGGCTAATTTTTTAATGCTTGCGCTTTGGAAGCGGAACTCCTCCGTGGGGAAGATGGTGCGCATCGGCTGGACGCGGGTGTATTGCAGGAAGCCGCTCTCACAGGGGTTGGCCGTGGGAGGGCTGGTGCTGGAGGAGAGGATAGGCGGGGCATTGCCGCAGGGCGTACTGGCCCCGCTGTTAGCCGGCACGGTCACATTGTCGTAGCCGAGGCTCACCGGCTGCCCATTGGCCAATTGCAGGTTCAGGGCCTGTGGCGCCATCTGATAACTCGTATTCCCTTTGTAGTGCGCGATGTGCTCTTCGAAGGTGAGCTTAGTTCTGCTAATCGGCTTCCAGTCCGCCGCCATGAGAAAGGTGTCCGTGCTATAGCGCCAGTTCTGTAGCAGCAGTCCCTCGGTACCCTCGTGTACAGAACTCAGTGTCGGCCCCTGCGAAATCACCTGTCCATACCCCGCGCGCACCGTGAACTTCGACAGCGGCAGCACCGTCAGGTTCAAGTCCGTCATCCGTCGCACAGTGTTGAACAGGTGCGGAGAGTCAGTAACCTGAGGGAACGTGTATCCATTCGACACCAAGCCTGTCGGCACTAGCGGGTTGCCCAGTAGGTTGTAGTCGAAGTATTGGCGGTCCCGCCGGAATAGCCCCTGAAAGTCATACGCCTTGCCCTTGGAGAAGCGCAATGTTGCAGTATTGCTGGGATCGCCGCCGAAGCCGGTGGTAAATGCGAATAACCTGTCAAAGAGAGCATGCTTCGTGCCTTCGACCGCGTGCATCTCGTAGGTCTCGCCCAGCACACGCGGGCCGGAGTGCAGATTCACCAGGGTGTCGTACATCGCTCCGCTGCCGTCAATATTGGCGATATGACCGCCCAGGTCCGCGGTCTCGCGGATTGCGTAACCTTCTTTCACTCTCTCGGCCTGCGATACAGCGGTCGTTTGTGGTGAGGCGCTCGCGGCACACATGGCAACGGTCAACATCGCAGCCCCTACCGCGCGCATTGCTTCATTGCGCCTTCGCCAGCCCACTCTTGCGCCATCGCCCCTTGCTCTCATCGTTCGTCCCTCATTTGAAAAAGACGTTGCTGGCGTTTGAACCATGGATCTGTGTATGACAGCTGGTGCAGGAGACAAACTGCGTCGACTGGTTGTGGGCGGGGCCCAGTGGCGAGATCGCATTGGGAAACGCTTTTGGATTGGTTGCCGAGTGGCACTGTAGGCACAGCGTGTTGATGTTGCTCGAAATCAGCAGCCGCGCATTGGGCGAGCCGTGCGGCGAGTGGCATGCGATGCAACCCTCCGTCTTTACTACTGGATGCTCGTAGGCAAATGGTCCCGCATTTTCCGCATGGCATTTGGTGCAGACCGCGTTCTGATCTGCCGTGGTGCGGAGGTTTTTCTCATGAAAGCCGCCGTGCGTATCGTGGCAGTCACTGCACTTCACCAAACCCTCATCCACCCGGTGGTGGAACGGCTGCGCGAATGCCGGCTTTACGTCGGTATGGCAGGTGTAGCAGAGCTTCGGCTGTGCAACCTTCAGGAGGGCTGCTTCCGTCTCCGACTTATGCACGCTATGGCAACTCGTGCAGCCAACCCCGGCTTTGCCGTGCGGTGACCGTTCGAAGTCCGGGTGAGCACCCGCGTGACAGGTGAGGCAGGTCGCATCCACCGTCTTTGCTGAAGCCTTCGTGATCTGCAGGATCTTCGTTGGATCGCCGCCGGACTCCACGTGTGCGCGCCCGGGCCCATGGCAGCTCTCGCATGTCGCGCCGTGGCCACCGTGCATCAGCGCGAGTCTGGAATGAGGGTTACTCGCGAACGTTTTCGCCACGTCCGCATGGCAGGTCGCACAGGTCTCTGATCCCACGTAATCCGCGGCACTGGGTGTGCCGGTTTTCGCCGCCGGCGCATCTTGCCTGCCTCCGCCAACCGCATAGGCAAGTCGTGCGCGGCCAAGTCCTGCCGCAAGAGCAACAACCGACACACAAATCAGAGCACGCCGCATCGAAATCGACCCCATTAGGAACTCCGTTATGCTGCCGAGTTGCTTATCGCGACGACTCCCGCCACTTCCGCGTATCAAGAGTCTACGCGGCGCATGTGAATCTTCCTGTGATCTGGATCACGCGAGTCACTTTTTAAAAGGTTTCACCGGTGTTGTGATCTGGATCACAACACGGCGTGTCAAAGGATACAGCCTCAAATCAGGCGCCTATTGCAAACTTGAATCAGCAAGGATGATCCGCATCAATCAGAGTATTGCATCCCCGTATAGGCCTGGCAGTTACGGATGCCATTCTCCCAGCCAGAGAGGAAGGAGCAATAGCATGGTATCTTCCACAACTCCGGTAGATTGCAGGTGTCCGCATTGCCAACGCCGCGAATCTCCTATCTTCTCGAATCTTTCATGCACCGCGTTTGAATATTTCGAAAGACTCGGCGAGCATAGGACCCGTCCAGAAAACTCTATCGTCTTTCGCGAGGGAGCAACACCCGATGGCGTCTATATGGTTTGTGGTGGCGAAGTGAAGCTCTCCACAACTTCGCCCAAGGGGAGAACTATGATTCTCAAGGTTGCTGGATTGGGAGAAATATTGGGCCTGAGTGCAACACTCAATCTGCAACCATACGAAGCTACCGCAATGACTCGTAGAAGGAGCAGCCTCAAGCACATCGGCCGGAATGAGTTTCTGAAGTTCATGAGAACTCATGCAGAGGCAGGCGTGAACGTTGCTTCGATGATTGCAACGGAGTACCGCGACATTCTACGCGGTGCTCGCCGTTTGGCTCTCTTGTCTTCTGCCTCGGCTCGGATGGCGCAAATTCTGATCGATTTTTCGAAATCGGCCCCGAGGCCGGGATCTGCCTTTCCCATGAGTCTTACGCATGAAGAGCTCGCCAGTATTGCTGGGACATCACGAGAAACCGTCACCCGCCAGCTAAACCAGTTCGAGCGCGATGGTTTGATCTCCAGGGAAGGGTCGGCTATCACCGTCCTCAGGTCGCCCGATCTCCACAACCTTGTGCAATAGCCTCAGCTGCTGCCCAGTTTGCAATCCGTCGGAAGCGGCTGTCGTACCTGGCGTCAATGTCGCTTCGTTTATCGCTTTTGGCATTTTTTTTCCACGTCAAATGCGTAGCCCGCACCCCCGGCCTATGTTCTCTGATTCTGCGGAAGAACTTTGTTCTAAATCTGATAATCAATGTCTTGCATAATCTGCTGCACCTGAGCCGACAGCGGCTCGCTTGTACTCTCCGAACCCTCCAGCCGGTGCACTCGTTCGCGCAATTTGTGAACCTCGGTCGCAACTGCCGATAAGGCTTCCGACAAAGGATCGTTGATCTGATTAGGATCGGTGATTACTACGCGCTTGCCTTCGCGAAAGACAATGTGCCCGGGAACCCCCACCACTGTGGAATCATCCGGCACGCTGCGCAACACCACCGAACCTGCTCCAATCCGGGAATTCCTTCCGACGACGATATTGCCCAGAATCTTCGCGCCTCCGCCCACCACCACATTGTTTTCCAGGGTTGGATGACGTTTGCCGCGCTCCTTTCCCGTCCCCCCGAGCGTCACTCCCTGGTAGAGCGTCACGTCATCGCCGACCATCGCGGTCTCGCCGATAACTACTCCCATGCCATGATCGATAAACAATCGACGACCTATGATCGCCGCCGGATGAATCTCAACTCCCGTAAGCCATCGCGCCATCTGGGACATCAATCGTCCTGCCAGAAGGAGCCTGTGGTTCCAGAGCCAGTGGCTGATGCGATACCACCACACCGCATGCACTCCCGAGTAGCAGAGCAATATCTCCACTCGCGATTTGGCTCCTGGATCGTGCTCCAGCACGTTGGCGATATCTTCGCGCATTGACGAAACGAAACGCAGCATGAGTTTCTGACCCAGCATCAGGGTAGGAGGGCCGTGGTCGGAATCTGCAATGCTCTCTCCCGCAGTTCCTGAAACAGGATAGTGCTCAAATAGCGCTCTCCGGAGGAGGGAATGATTACTACGACCAGCTTACCCGCATTTTCTGGCCGTCGGGCCACGTCCAATGCTGCCGCCACGGCAGCTCCCGACGAAATTCCAACCAGTAAACCTTCTTCGAGCGGAAGGCGGCGCGCCATTGCAATGGCATCTTCACTCGATACCGAAATCACTTCGTCGATATACTCCCTGTGCAGAACGCCCGGAACGAAACCCGCGCCGATCCCCTGAATTCTGTGGGGAAATGGTCTTCCGCCCGAGAGCACGGGGCTCTCCGCAGGCTCGACCGCGACCGCTTTAAACGATGTCTTTTTCGGTTTGATGTACTGGCTCACTCCAGTCAGGGTCCCGCCGGTGCCGACGCCTGAGACCAGAATATCCACACGACCGTCTGTGTCTTCCCAGATTTCAGGGCCTGTA
>DASZCB010000134.1:0-6647 GCA_035943575.1 Rhodanobacter sp.
CGGCGATCACACCGAGATTGACACCATAACCGGGCACCCCGGTATTCATCAGCATTACCGAGCCCACCACGAATGAAACCAGTCCGCCGGCACCGAACGCACCCACGCTGGGATTGGCCGCCTCGGCCACCAGCAGGCCAACACCCAGCGCCATCAACGCCAGCCCGGCGTAGTTCACCGGCAGTAACTGCAGCGCGTACAGGCCGATCAGCAGGCAGATACCGCCGGCGATTCCCGGCAACATCGCGCCGGGATGCATGGCTTCCAGCAGCAGCCCGAAGATACCGGCCAGCAGCAACAGGTAAGCGATGGTGGGATTGGTGATGATCGCCAGGAAACGCGTGCGTGCGCCCGGTGCGTAGTCGCGCACGGTCGCACCCTTGAGCTGCAACGTGACGCTGCGATCACCCACTTGCACGTGGCGACCGTCGGCCTTGGCCAGCAGATCGGCAACGTCCGTCGCCACGAAGTCGATCACATGCTGCTGCGCGGCCTCGCTGGCGGTCAGCGTGGCCGCACCGCGCACCGCCTGCTCGGTCCACTGCGCGTTGCGCCCGCGCAACTGCGCCAGCGAACGGATGTAGGCGATCGCATCGTTCAAGACCTTGTTCGACTCGGCATCGTCGCCGGCTGCTGGCTTGTCTGGCGCGGCAGAGCCGGCCGGCGCCGGCTGTTCGCCGGTTTTCGGCAGCGGCATCGGCGTGGTGCCACCCAGCTGCACCGGCGTCGCCGCACCCAAGTGCGTGGCCGGCGCCATCGCAGCAACCTGCCCGGCATACAGGATGTACGTTCCGGCCGAAGCCGCCCGTGCGCCACTCGGTGCGACATACACCAGCACTGGTATTTTGCTGGCCAGCATGCCGGCAATGATCTGACGCATCGAGTCGGTCAGCCCACCAGGCGTATCAAGCCGCAGCACGATCGCCACCGCACCATTGGCCACGGCGCGTTTCGATGCATCGTCGAAGTACTCGGCGGCGGCCGGGCCGATCGGGCCATCCAGTGTGATCTGCGCCACCATAACGGTCGTCGTGCGATCGGTGGCCACCGGCTCGGCAGCCAATGTCGCCCGCAGCGGCAACATGCAAAGAGCCGCCACCCCGACCAACCACAGCCAACGCATCATCCTACCGACCTCCGCAAGACATCAGCGATGATGGCGCCACTGTAATCCGGTCGACGTTCAAAAACCGATCATCGTCCGTGACAGCGCAGCGAAGGTCTGGCAGATGCACAATGCCCCCTCGAATGAGACGTACGCCGTTTCAAGGAAAAGCCATGCCGAAAGTCGATGTCGCCCAAGTCCCCGAACACCGAGGCTCGGATTATCCGGCACCTTATGCGGAGCCCGTCAGCGGGCGCATCCGACAGGCGCTGGGTCGTGCCGGCGGCCTGACCGATTTCGGCGTCAACCTGATGCACCTGCCGCCAGGCGTGTGGTCGAGCCAGCGCCACTGGCATACCCGCGAGGAGGAATTCGTCTACGTGCTGGCCGGCGAACTGACCCTGGTTAGCGAAGCCGGCGAGCAATTGCTGCGCACCGGCGATGCCGCAGCCTTTCCGAAGAACCTGCCCGACGGTCATCACCTGATCAACCGCAGTGAAGAAACAGCCGTCTATCTCGACATCGGCACCCGCTGCGACGACGACACCTGCCACTATTCCGACATCGATCTGCACCTGGAACGCGATGCCGATCACTACTCGCACAAGGATGGGGCGCCCTACTCCTGAAGGTGCCCTACTCCACCGTCTGCAGCGACCACTCCGCCAGCACCCGATAGTCCGGCTGGCCGACCACACTGTGGATCAGCGCAACCCGTTCGACCTGCCATACCACGGGTTCGAGCGGCGTGGCATCGAGCAACATGCCATGGCTGTAGGCAACTGTGACATGTGGCGTAAAGCTGCGTGCGACATATCTGCCCTGTCCGGCAAGCACCAGCGCGTGGCGCAAGTCATGCCACAGCTGCTGCAGCGGCATGGGCACCTCCGAACTGCGCAGGATCCACGGCGGCTGCCTGCCATGGAAGCTGGCAGCTTCGTGCAGCACCCATTCGAACGGCGCCATGCGCAGCTTGCCTGCGGCAGCCACGGCAGCGTCGACCACGTCCTGCCGCAGCAGCGCGTGGTCGCCGAGAAAATGCAGCGTGGCGTGGTAACGCGCCGGGCCAACCCAGCGCGCGTGCTGGCCGGGATGGATGGCCTTGAGTGCGGTCGCCGCCTGTGCCAGCCGCGCACGCGTAGCCTCGTCCGGCAGCAGGGCGAAGAACAATCGGTGCACTTCGGCAGGCTTGGTGTCGGCTCCGAGCAGGTCGAGCTGAGGCTGGTCGGAAGGCGTGGATCGAATGGCCATCGCTACGGATCGCAAGCTGGGCGCGCGAGTCTACCCGGCCGTACCTGTCGGCGCAGCATGCAGGTCATGCCCGATCAGCTGGGTGCGAATCGCGCGCAGTTTGGTCTTGATCTTCGCCTCGTTGGCCGGACCGACGCGCAGTAGCAGCTTCTGGCCGGCCGACAGCGATTCCAGCGAAGGATCGGTGTAGAGGTAGTACGTCTTCGAACGCACCAGCGCGAGTGGCCGGGTCGGCTCCGGCGCAGTCAGCAGGTCGTCGATCACCACGATCAACCGATCGTTGAAGTATCCCTTCGGGTATCCCAGCTGCCGATACGCTTCCTGGAACAACGGATACGCATGCACGTACCAGTCCACCAGCGCCTGCGGATCGGCACTGTCCACGACACGCATGTAGAGCGCATAGCGCGTGCTGTTCTGCTCGCCGAGCAGTGTCGTGCCATCGTTGTCTTGTGTGATGAGCGCACCCTTGGGCGCATGCACCGGCAGCATGAATGTGCTCAACCCGCGGCGCGGCAGCGCATCGATGGTCGCCACGATGCGCGCGATGACCTGCTGGTGCACCAGCAGCGAGGACAGATCGCTGCCACCGGCTAGTGCTGCGAGCGCGGCAGCGACGCTGGCATCGCTGTCACCCAGTGCCGGCAGCGCGGCCGTCGAAGCGGCGGCCGGCCCGGTTTGCGCCTGTTCGATCGGATACCTGATCGGCGCGCTGGTGGCACTCGCCACAGCCGATGTCGATGTCGATGTCGCTGGTGCGATCGCGGCCTGCGGCGTATCCATGTACATGGCCTTGCGCGCCAGATACGCGCCCGCTGCCACGATGCCTAGCACCACGATCACCGCGCCGATCCAGCTACTCACCGATGTCTGTTTGCCCACGGCCTTTCCTATCTTGTGCTTCACCGTGTGCTTGGACTTGTCCACGTGCGATTCGTTCATCCTGCATCGCCGTAACACCGAATTGAACCCGCTTGAACATGTCATGCAGGCATTGCGGATACGATGGCCGTGATTACGCTCCTCTCAGCGCACCGACGGTGTTCGCCGTTTCGCTCCCATCTCACGCTTCATCCCGATCACACGATTCCTTTGTTCGGAATTTCGTTGATCCGGACGACGCCCTCACGGGAGCGCTCATGTCGGGCTATACCACCCGCGAACTCGTGGTTCGTCTTGGCGGCCGCGACTACCGCATCCGCGCGCTGAGCGACCTGCAGCAGTTTGCCGATCCGCATCATCTGGCTGACCGCATAGGCATCTCGTCGGCACTGTGGAGCCTGTTCGGGCAGGTGTGGCCAGCCGGTCGCGTGCTGGCCGAAGCGATGTCCACGCACGACATCATCGGCAAGCGCATCCTGGAACTTGGCTGCGGACTGGGCCTGTCCAGCCTGGTGTTGCAACAACGCTGCGCCGACATCACCGCCAGCGACCACCATCCGCTGGCCGAACCGTTCCTGCGCCACAACGCTGCGCAGAACCAGCTGCTGGCGATCGGTTATTGCGACCTGCGCTGGGAAATACCCGACGCCACGCTGGGACGCTTCGACCTGATCATCGGCAGCGACATCCTGTACGAGAGCGGACACGCCGATCTGCTCGCCACCATGGTGCACCGCCATGCCCTGCCCGACGCCGAGGTGCTGATCACCGACCCCGGCCGCGGCAATAGCGCACCGTTCACCCGCGCGCTGGCCGACCAGGGTTTCACCGTGGTCGAACTGCGCAGCCGCTTCGATGTGGCTGATGTCGCACCGTTCCGCGGACGTCTGCTGAGCTACCGGCGCGGCGACGTGATGGCAAATGGCGTGCCCGCACGAGCCCATTGATCGGCAGCGACCTGTTATGCCTGTCCGGGCCGCTCCCGCAGGTATCCCTTCGATAACAACATGCTCACATGCCGGTGACGCTGCCACGACAAAAATCAGGTATTACCGATCTGTGCCCGCGCGATTGATGCCAGGCCGGAACACGAAGAGAGCGCCCATGAAAACCCGATGCGTATTCAGCACGTCAGACCTGACCGCCGCGCGGATCGCCATGGCCGCGGCACGGGAAGCCGGGGTTGATGATCGCGACATCTCGCTGGTCGCCCGCGAGGACATCGAGCTGGGAAGAATCCCCGATCACCTGATGCAGGGGCGCAATGACTTCTATCCCGCCGCGCTGCGCGGCGGCGCCTGCGGCGGCGGCACCGGACTGCTGCTGGGGCTCATAGCCGTGACCGTACCGCCGTTGGGCGTTACCCTCGCCGGCGCCGCGGCGATGACCGTGGCGGGCGCCGTGTTCGGCACCTGGATCGGCGAACTGGTCGGCTTCGAGGTGCCCGACGTGGTCAGCCGCAAGTTCAAGGACGAGATCGCTGCCGGTAGCATCCTGGTGGTGATCGACGCCAGCAAGGAACAGCTCGCCGTGGCCGAACCCGCGATCGCGTGCACCGGCGCCATGCTGCTGCCGTTCCACGTGCATACTGTGCTGACCTGAGCGCGCTGACCTGAACCGACTCACCTCACGTCTTCAGTCGATAGCCGCTACGGAAGATCCACCACACCACTGCGAGACAGGCTGCGAGAAACACCAGCGTCATGCCCACGCTGACGCCCAGACTGACGTCGGACACACCGTAGAAACTCCAGCGAAAACCGCTGATCAGGTACACCACCGGGTTGAACAGAGTGACCTTCTGCCAGAACGGCGGCAGCATATGGATCGAATAGAAACTACCACCGAGAAAGGTCAGCGGCGTCACGATCAGCAGCGGCACCAGCTGCAGCTTCTCGAAGTTGTCCGCCCAGATGCCGATGATGAAACCGAACAGGCTGAAAGTGAGTGCGGTGAGCACCAGGAACAGCAGCATCCACAGCGGATGCGCAATGCCGAACGTGACGAACAGCCGCGCGGTGGTCAGGATGATCAAGCCGAGGATGATCGACTTGCTCGCCGCGGCACCCACGTAACCGGCCACGATCTCGAACGAGGACACCGGCGCCGACAGGATCTCGTAGATCGTGCCCACGAACTTCGGAAAGTAGATGCCGAACGATGCATTGGAGATGCTCTGCGTCAGCAGCGACAGCATGACCAGTCCCGGCACGATGAAGGCACCGTAGCTGACTCCACCGATCGCAGTCATGTGCGAGCCGATCGCCGAACCGAACACCACGAAGTACAGCGAAGTGGAGATCACCGGCGAGACGATGCTCTGCAGCAACGTGCGCCAGGTGCGCGTCATTTCGAAAAGGTAGATCGCGCGGACGGCATAGATGTTCATGCGCGTTCCCTCACCAGGTTCACGAAAATATCCTCCAGCGAGCTCTGGCTGGTCTTGAGGTCCTTGAAGTCGATGCCCGCCTCGCCGAGCCGGCGCAGCAGCACGTCGATGCCCGTGTGTTCGCCCTGCGCGTCGAACGTGTAGACCAGCTGGTGGCCGTCGGCCGACAGCTCCAGCGCGTAGCCGGACAACGCCGCCGGAATGTCTTGCAACGGACGCTGCAGCTGCAAGGTCAGCTGCTTGCGGCCGAGCTTGTTCATCAGCTCGACCTTGTCCTCGACCAGAATGAGTTCACCCTTGTTGATGACGCCGATGCGGTCGGCCATCTCCTCAGCCTCGTCGATGTAGTGCGTGGTCAAAATAATGGTGACGCCGCTGGCGCGCAGCGCGCGCACCATCGCCCACATGTCGCGGCGAAGCTCCACGTCGACGCCGGCGGTGGGCTCGTCGAGAAACAGGATCTGTGGCTCGTGCGACAGCGCCTTGGCGATCATCACGCGCCGCTTCATACCACCGGACAGCGTCCTCAGCCGGCTGTCCTTCTTGTCCCACAGCGAGAGCTCCTTCAGCACCTTCTCGATATGCGCCGGATTGGCGGATTTGCCGAACAGGCCACGGCTGAAACTGACCGTGTTCCAGACCGTCTCGAACGCATCGGTGGTCAGCTCCTGCGGCACCAGGCCGATCTTCGCGCGCGCCGCGCGATAGTCGCGCACCACGTCGTGGCCGTCGGCCAGCACCGTACCTTCACCCGGGTTGACGATGCCGCAGATGATGCTGATCAAGGTGGTCTTGCCGGCGCCGTTCGGGCCGAGCAAGGCGAAGATCTCGCCTTGGCGGATGTCCAGGTCGATCTGCTTGAGCGCGTGGAATCCCGAAGCGTACGTCTTGCTGAGCTGTCTGACAGAGATGATCGGCTGCACGCGATCTCCTGGGGCTGGAGGCGGGGAAAGCCGATGGTATGCCGAGGCCGGGCCCCAGGGCCAGCCTGCTGCTCACAGCTGCCCGACAACCCGCGCT
>DASZCB010000135.1:0-9477 GCA_035943575.1 Rhodanobacter sp.
GCCATCGCTGCTGGTCGAGGTCGCTGGCGTCGGTTACGAAGTCGAGGCGCCGATGTCGACCATCTACGATCTGCCGGGCATCGGCAAGGAAGTGATCCTGCTCACCCATCATGCGGTGAAGGAAGACAGCGTGACGCTGTACGGCTTCCTGCATGAGAGCGAGCGCGCGTTGTTCCGCAGCCTGCTGAAGGTCAGCGGGATCGGCGCGAAGATCGCGTTGGCGGTGCTCTCCGGCGTGTCCACTGATCACTTTGCGCGGCTGGTGCACGCGGGCGACGTAGTGGCGCTGACCAAGATCCCCGGCATCGGCAAGAAGACTGCCGAGCGCATCGTGGTGGAATTGCGCGATCGTCTCGACGGCGTGTCCGGTGTTCCCGGTTCGTCGATGCATACTCCGGGGGCTCCGCTGGATGCCGCCGGTGAAGCCACCGTGGCATTGCAGCAACTGGGTTACAAGCCGGTTGAAGTCAGCCGGCTGGTGCAGAAGGTCGCCGCCGAGGGCGACAACGCCGAGGCCATCATTCGCAAGGCGCTGCGCGCCGCGCTCGGAGGTTGAATCTGTGAGTCAGGAAACCATGCACGGTACAAGCGAGTCAGAAACCAGGCGGCGCCTGGCAGCGCTCGCGCTGGGTGCGATTGGTGTGGTCTACGGCGATATCGGCACCAGTCCGCTGTACACCTTGCAGACCACGCTCAGCCACGACGGCATGAAGCCGACGCCCGAAAGCATCTATGGAGTGCTCTCGCTGATCTTCTGGGCGCAGATCCTGGTGGTGTCGTTGAAATACGTGGTGTTCATCATGCGCGCCGACAACAAGGGCGAGGGCGGCATCATGGCGCTGATGGCGCTGGCGCAACGCAGCGTTCGCGAGCAGCCGAAGTCGCGCTGGGTGCTGGCCATTCTCGGCATTTTCGGTGCCTCGCTGTTCTATGGCGACGGCGTGATCACACCGGCGATTTCCGTGCTGTCGGCGGTCGAAGGTGTGAAGGTGGCGGCGCCCGGACTGTCGCACTGGGTGGTTCCGGTGACGGCAGTGATTTTGTTCTTTCTGTTTGCCATGCAACGTCACGGTACGGCACGCGTGGGTAACGTCTTCGGGCCGGTGATGGTGGTCTGGTTCATCGTGATCGCGCTGCTTGGCATACATCTGATCGTGCAAAATCCGCAGGTGTTGTGGGCGATCAATCCGGTCTATGGGGTGCGCTTCTTCTTCACCCATGGAATGCAGGCGTTCATCGCACTCGGCGGTGTGGTGCTGGCGCTGACCGGTGCCGAGGCGCTGTATGCCGACATGGGCCATTTCGGCAAGCGGCCGATCCGGCTGGCCTGGTTCAGCTTCGTATTGCCCGCATTGGTACTCAATTATTTCGGCCAGGGTGCCTTGCTGCTCGCGCACCCCGAGGCGGTGGACAATCCATTCTTCAAGATGGTGCCGCAGGTCCTGCTGTATCCGATGATCGGCCTTGCTTGCATAGCCACCGTGATTGCCTCGCAGGCGGTGATTTCCGGCGCGTTCTCGATGACTCGCGAGGCGATGTCCCTGGGTTACTCGATGCGCATGCAAGTGGTGCATACCTCGCGCGAGATGTCCGGGCAGATCTTCGTGCCGTGGGTCAACAGCTTCCTGCTCGTGATGGTGCTGGTGGCGGTGTTCGGGTTCCGCAGCTCCGACAGCCTGAGCGCGGCCTATGGCATTGCGGTGACCGGCACCATGACCATCACCACCTTGTTGGCCCTGGTAGTAGCGCGCTACCAGTGGCACTGGAACCCCATCGCGGTGGCGGCGGCAGGTGTGCTGTTCCTGACCATCGACCTGTCCTTCCTCGGCGCGAACCTGATCAAGGTTGAGTACGGCGGCTGGTTCCCGCTGGTGCTGGGCCTTGGCATATTCGTGCTGATGACCACCTGGCGGCGCGGTCGTGAACTGGTGGTGCGTGAGATCAAACAGGGCGGTTTGGCACTGGGACCTTTCGTCGCGAATATCACTGAACATCCACCGCATCGGGTGCCAGGTACGGCGGTGTTTCTCACCGCGAACCAGAATGCAGTGCCGCATGCGTTGCTGCACAACCTCAAGCACAACAAGGTGCTGCATGAGCGCAACGTGCTGCTGACGGTGGACATGCTGGAGACGCCGGTGGCGGAAGCCGATGAGCGCATCCACATCGAGGCCATGGGCAACGAGTTCTATAAACTGGGGCTGCGTTTCGGTTTCGCCGAGGATCCGAACATTCCGCAGGCTCTGTCGCTGTGTTCGCGTACTCGCCTGCCGTTCGACCTGATGGATACCACGTTCTTCCTGTCGCGCGAAAATATCGTCGCCGACAAGGGGCGTCCCGGCATGGTGTTGTGGCGCGACAAGTTGTTCGTCTTCATGGCGCGCAATGCCGTGCCGGCCACGGCGTTCTTCCAGATTCCCGGCAATCGATTGATCGAGCTGGGCGCCCAGGTCGAGATCTGAGGCACGCAACAGGGCGCGGAGCACGCGGTGCCGGATGGTTGCGGCGTGTTCCTGCCATAATTCCTGTATGACCGACCACCGCATCATCACTGCTGCCGCCCAGCTCGACGACGCGACGCTGGAAGCCACCATCCGGCCGAAACGGCTGGCCGAATACCTTGGCCAGCAGGCGGTGCGCGAGCAGCTGTCGATCTACATCGAGGCGGCGCGCAAGCGCGGTGGTGCGCTCGACCATGTGCTGATCTTCGGCCCGCCGGGCCTGGGCAAGACCACGCTCAGCCATGTGATCGCCAACGAACTGGGCGTCAACGTACGCTCCACCTCCGGCCCGGTGCTGGAGCGTGCAGGCGACTTGGCCGCGCTGCTGACCAACCTCGAGGCGAATGACGTGCTGTTCGTCGACGAGATCCATCGCCTTTCGCCGGTGGTCGAGGAAGTGTTGTATCCGGCGATGGAGGATTTCCAGATCGACATCATGATCGGCGAAGGCCCTGCCGCACGCTCGATCAAGCTGGATCTGCCGCCGTTCACCTTGATCGGTGCGACCACCCGCGCCGGCATGCTCACCGCGCCGTTGCGCGACCGCTTCGGCATCGTGCAGCGACTGGAGTTCTATACCGCCGACGAGCTCACCGCGATCGTGCGCCGCGCGGCGCGCATCCTCGGCATCGTCTGCGTGCCGGAGGGGGCGCAGGAAATCGCCCGTCGTTCGCGCGGCACGCCGCGCATCGCCAATCGCCTGCTGCGCCGCGTGCGCGACTACGCCGAAGTACGCGCTGGCGGCGAGATCACGCTGGCGGTGGCGCAGGCTGCGCTGGACATGTTGAAGATCGACCCCGAAGGTTTCGACGAGCTGGATCGGCGCCTGCTCAGCCTGATCGTCGAGAACTTCGATGGCGGTCCGGTCGGAGTGGAATCGTTGGCCGCTGCGTTGAGCGAGGATCGCGGCACACTGGAGGATGTGGTCGAGCCGTATCTGATCCAGCAGGGTTACCTGATCCGTACCGCGCGCGGACGCATGATCAGTGCCAAGGGCTGGCGCCATCTGGGGCTGATCCCGCCACCGCGACAGGCGCAGGCAGTCGACCTGTTCAATGCCGAGGTGGGCGATGTCTGAGTCGATCTTCAGCTGGCCGGTTCGGGTGTACTGGGAAGACACCGACGCCGGTGGCGTGGTTTATCACGCGGGCTACCTGCGTTTCATGGAGCGCGCCCGCAGCGAGTGGATGCGCGCGCTCGGCGTCGACCAGATGGCGTTCAAGCAAGCCACCGGGCTGGCCTTCATGGTGCGCGACATGCATATCGATTTTCTCAAGCCAGCCCTGCTGGATGATGAACTGTCGGTAACGGTCGCGGTCAAAGAACGACGTGCAGCCAGTATCCTGTTCACCCAGACAATCATGAAGACGGACGGCAGTTGCCTGATTCGCGCGCAAGTGCGGGTGGCCTGCGTGGATCTTCAGCGCATGCGCCCGGCACCGATTCCTGCCGATCTGATTCCCGAACCTGCACTCTAGACAACCAAGCCAACTGGCGGAGAACCTTCAAGCAATGAACGGTGGACTGAACATTTTTTCGCTGATCGCGGATTCGAGCTGGCCGGTGAAGCTGGTGCTGCTGGTGCTGCTGGTGTTCTCGTTCCTGTCGTGGGTGATCATCATCCGCAAGTACACGCAGACCAAGGCGGCGATGGAAGACGCTGAGGCGTTCGAGGAGCGCTTCTGGTCCGGCGGTGATCTGGCCCAGTTGTTCCGCGAGGTCAGCAATCGCGGCGGCAACAACGGCGGTATCGAGAACATCTTCGAGTCGGGCTTCCGTGAGTTCGCGCGTCAGCGCCAGCGCAAGACGAACGATACGCGCAGCGTGATCGAGGGTTCCGAGCGCGCCATGCAGGTCGCCGGCACGCGCGAGATCGGTTCGCTCGAACGCAATCTGGAGTTTCTCGCCAACGTCGGTTCGATCAGCCCGTATGTGGGTCTGTTCGGTACCGTGTGGGGCATCATGGGTGCGTTCCAGGGCCTGGGCGAGATGAAGGACGTGACCATTGCGGTGGTCGCGCCGCACATCTCCGAGGCGTTGATCGCCACCGCGATGGGTCTGTTCGCGGCGATCCCGGCGCAGTGGGCGTACAACCGCTATGCCACCAAGGTCGAGCGGATCGCCTCGCGCTATGACGTGTTCCAGGAGGAGTTCTCCTCGGTGCTGCAACGGCAGATCCAGACCGACGACGTCGCCTGAGCGGAGAGCAGCCATGCGAACCTCCGGGCGCCAGCGGCGCTACAAGCTCAAATCCGAAATCAACGTGGTGCCATACATCGACGTGATGCTGGTGCTGCTGATCATTTTCATGGTCACCACGCCGATGATGAAATCCAATGTCGACGTGAACCTGCCGCAGGCCGACGCCAAGTCGTTGCAGGACAAGAAGGATCCGGTGCTGGTCACGGTCAAGCAGGATGGCCAGATCTTCCTCACCTTGCCCGGCACCGAGAAGGAACCGCTGGACGCCGATGCGCTCAAGCTGAAGGTGGGCGCGTTCGTGCACCAGAATCCGGATGTCAACGTGCTGGTGGCCGGCGACGATCAGGGTCACTACGGCGGGGTAGTCAAGATCCTGGCCGACCTGCAGCAGTCCGGCGTCACCAAGGTGGGTCTGATGGCCCAGCCCGAGCAGGGCAAGAGCACGTCCAATGGACGAAAGTAAGGCGACGCCGAAGGCGGTCGTACTTTCCGCCATCCTGCACATTGGCATCGTGGGGTTCCTGTTCCTCGCGATCCTGCCGTGTTCGAGTTACGAGAGCGTCTTCGAAGCGCTGCATCTGCCGGCGTGGATGAATCCGATTACCTGTACCAAACCGCTGGAGCTGCAGGGCCAGGTCATCGAGGCCACCCTGATCGGCCCCACCGGCAGCCCGCCACCCAAGGCGGTGAAGGCCAAGCCGATCCCCGATACCGTACCGCCACCGCCGACCGTACCGCCCCCCACCCCGCCGCAGCCCGACACGCCGGTGGTCAAGACCTTGCCGCCGCCACCCGAGCATCCCGATGTGATCGATCAGGAGCGTGTGGTCGAGGATGCCGCGCTGAAGGCTGCTGACGCCAAGAAACTGCAGGAAGAAAAGGAGCGGCAGCGTCAGTCCGAACTGGACGCGCAGGCAGCCAAGAAGAAGGAAGAAGAGAAGAAAAAGATCGACGCGCTGTTTGCCAAGATGGACGCGGCTTCGGCCCAGACCAAACAGCTGGACAACAAGGCTAAACAAGCAAAACAGCAGATGGAAGACCTGAAGAATGCGCAGGATGACGGTCAGCCCGATCTGCCCGCCGCGGCGCAGCGCCAGACGGGCAACAACAGCCAGAACAGCAATCTGGCCGACGAATATGCCGCTGCCATTCAGAATGCGGTCACGCCGAACTGGTTGCGGCCGGATAACATACCCGCGGTTGCATGCCAGGTTCATATCGTGCAATCACCTGGTGGTGACGTGATGAGTGCCACCGTCGATTCCAGCTGCCCCTACGATGATGCCGGCCGGCGTTCGGTCGAAAACGCGGTGCTGCGAACCAAGACCTTGCCGTACAAGGGCTTTGAAAGCGTGTTCCAGCGCAACCTTACCTTCACCTTCAGGCCGCAATGATCAAGCCCATGCGCAAACTCAGTTCAAGCTTCGCCGTTATCCTGCTGGTCGTGGCAGCCTTGCTCGCCGGCCCCGTTGCCGCCCAGTCGTTGAATGTCGACATCGTCGGTGGCGTCAAGACCGCCACACCGATCGTGGTGGTGCCTTTTGCCCAGGCCGGCGGCGCGCCGCTGTCGACCGACGTCGCCGATGTGATCCGCAACGACTTCAATCGTTCCGGCAAGTTCCGCTCGCTGGCCAAGAGCGACATCGTGGAATTCCCGGCCAAGGGTGCGGACATCAAGTTCGCGACCTGGCGCCTGCTCAAGCAGGACTACATCACCGTCGGCCGCATCAGCGATGCCGGCGGCGGCATGCTGCGGGTCGAGTACGAGCTGTGGGACGTCAACAAGCAGCAGAGTCTGCTGGCGCAGGCATTCACCGTGCCGGCTGGCGACGTGCGCGGCGTGGCGCACCAGATCGCCGACCAGATCTACGAAAAGATCACCGGCGTGCGCGGTGCATTCTGGACCCGCATCGCCTACATCACCGCCGTCGGGCTGGGCAACAACACGACCTATTCGCTGCTGGTAGCCGATTCGGATGGCTACAACCCGCAAGTGGTGGCCCGTTCCAAGGAGTCGCTGCTGTCGCCGTCGTGGTCGCCGGATGGCAAGAAGATCGCCTACGTGTCGTTCGAGAGCGGCAACTCGAACATCTATGTGCAAGACATCACCACCGGTTCGCGCCAGCTGGTGGAGGCGCATCGCAAGGGCATCAACAGTGCGCCGGCGTGGTCGCCGGACGGCACCAAGTTGGCTGTGGCGCTGTCCTATGTCGGCAACCTTGAACTGTTCGCGTTCGACCTGGCCAGCCATCAGGAAACCCGGCTGACCAACAGCCTGTCGATCGACACCGAGCCGGTCTGGGCTCCGGACGGGCAGAGCATCTATTTCACTTCCGATCGTTCGGGTCGGCCGCAGATCTACCAGATACCGGCTAGTGGCGGCACCCCGCAGCGGATCAGTTTCCAGGGACAGAACAACCTCAAAGCTTCGGTGAGCTACGACGGCAAGCAGATCGCGATGGTGCAGGGCAACGGGAACGTGTATTGTATTGTCGTCATGGATCGCAGTCTGGGTGACCAGGTGCGACCCCTCTCGCCGGGTCCGATTGACGAATCCCCGAGTTTTGCACCGAATGCCAGCATGTTGCTGTACGCCGCTACCGAAGGACGTCGCGGCGTACTGTATGCCGTCTCGGCCGACGGTCTGGTTCGCCAGCGCCTCGTACTTTCCGATGGCGATGTGCGCGAACCGGCTTGGGGTCCGTACCGGCAACGTTGATTTGTCACGCTGCTGCACGCAAGTGCGGCAGCGTGATGTCCAAGGACTGGGCCCGGACAGCGCCTTCATGGCGCGTTTCGGTTTCCGGCTGTAGCGCTTCGCCGCGTCATGGCCAGTCAGGGCGATTGTGCAGCGTCACGCACAGTCGGCCTTTCAAATGTCAAAATAACAGCCGGCCAACCGGCGTCAGCTGTCCCGTAATACCAATCGTCATCGTTTGTCGGAACTCAACCCGTAAGGAACGTCACCATGAATAAGACCGTTCGCGTCGCCCTGGTTGCCCTGCTCTGTGTAGGCGCGGCCGCTTGCCAGAAGAAGCAGGAAGTCAAACCGCAGTCGGCCGCACCGGAGCAGACTGCCCAGACTGAAACCAACCAGTCCAGTGGCAAGTACACCCCCGCCGATCTCAATACCGATGCCTGCCTGCGTCAGCGCGTCGTGTACTTCGATTTCGACAAGACCGAGATCAAGCCGGAGTTCCAGCAGATCATGGCGTGCCACGCCAAGTACCTGCAGGACCGCCCGACCTCGCACATCCGTCTCGAAGGCAACACCGACGAGCGCGGCACGCGTGAGTACAACCTGGGTCTCGGCGAGCGTCGTGGCAATGCCGTTTCCAGCGCGCTGCAGGCAGCCGGTGGTTCGGCCAGCCAGCTCGAGACGATCAGCTACGGCAAAGAGAAGCCGGTGTGCCGTGAGCACAACGAGGATTGCTGGAGCAAGAACCGTCGCGTCGAGATCGTCTACACGGCGCAGTAATGATGAAGCGACTGGCTAACAGCTTTGCAGCCAGGATCAGCATGGCGGGCGCGATCGCGTCCGCCATGCTGTTCGCGTTTCCGGTGTTCGCGCAGGACTCGCGGCTGAGCCTCGCCGACCGCGTCGCGCGACTGGAACAACAGGCACAGAACAAGGACCAGTCCGGTATCGGCATGGTCAACCAGATGCAGCAACTGCAGTCGCAGGTGCAGCAGTTGCAAGGTCAGCTCGAGGAACTGCAGCACAAGCAGCAGACGCTCGAAGACAAGAACAAGGCCCAGTACGGCGACCTCGACTCCCGCATGGGACGTCTTGAGGGCGGCAACGCTGGTACGGGTGCTGCCACCGGCAACAACCCGCCGGCTCCGGCCAATAATCCACCCCCCACGGCAGGCGCCGCCGCGCCCGCCGCAGGCGGCAACAGCGCCGCTGCTGCTCATCAACCGCCGGCCGGAGCCGCCGGTGACCCGGCTGCCGCGCAGGCAGCCTACGATGTAGCCTTCAAGGCGATCCGCGCTGGCAATTACGTAGAGGCATCGCGCGAATTCCGCAGTTTCCTTCAGCAATACCCGAGCCATGCGCTGGCGCCCAACGGCTGGTACTGGCTGGGTGAGTCTTATTACGCCACCACCAATTATCCGGTGGCGCTGGAATCGTTCCAGCATCTGCTCAGCCAGTTTCCGCAAAGCGACAAGGCGCCCGATGCGCTGCTCAAGGTCGGTTACAGCCAGCTCGAACTGAAGCAGGTCGATGCAGCCAAGACCACGCTGAAGACAGTCGCCAGCAAGTATCCGGGTTCCAAGGCCGCCAGCCTCGCGCAGGAACGTCTGCAGCGCCTGCAGCAGTCGGGCAACTGAGTTCGTAGCGATGAGCGGCATTGACGCACATGTGGCGTCCATCGCGCCTGTTGCGGCGATGGACGAGCGGCTGCGCATCACCGAAATCTTCCACTCGATTCAGGGCGAGGCCGATGCGATCGGCTGGCGCACGGTATTCGTGCGGCTTACCGGTTGCCCGTTGCGCTGTGTCTGGTGCGATACCGAGTATTCGTTCTACGGCGGTGACTGGCACGCGATCGACGACATTCTTGCCGAGGTGGCGTCGCACGGCGCGAAGCATGTCTGCGTGACCGGCGGCGAGCCACTGGCGCAGAAACGCTGTCTGATCCTGCTGCAAAAACTGTGCGACGCCGGCTACGAAGTCTCGCTGGAAACTTCCGGTGCGCTGGATGTGGCGGCGGTCGATCCGCGCGTGCGCAAGGTGATGGATCTGAAGGCGCCCGGTTCGGGTGAAAGC
>DASZCB010000136.1:0-4060 GCA_035943575.1 Rhodanobacter sp.
TGCTCGGCGACGGCATCGCTGGCCATCGACGGCAACTGCACGTCGGAGTCACGGAAGTTGACGAAGAAATTGGTCAGCTGCGCATCGTCGGACAGCTTCTCCCACACATTGCGCGAATGCACCTGCGCGAACGGCCCCGTCGGCAGCATGCACAGCCAGAACGCCAGAACGCCCAGCACGATGCCGCCGATGCGCACGCCGGCCGCGACACGCGGCCGCAACCCCGCCAGAAAGCGCCAGTCCCGGCGCCACGCCAGATACAGCAGCGGCGGCACGATCACGCACAGACCGACGCCCAGCGCGAGCATGTGCGGATAGTGGCGCAGCGTGTCGAGCAGGCTGGTACGCACGTAGTAGATGAAGTCCGACGGCATCAGCTGCGAGTCGAGGTAGCGCAGCTTCATCGCCGCAATGAACTTCAGCGCCAGAAACAGGCCGCCGCTGACCAACAGCGCCGCGGCCACCCGCGCAAACGCGAACAGCAGCATGACGAACGTGCACAGCATCAGGGCCGCAATGAAAAGCTGCTGCACCAGCTCCGGTTCCTGCCACGCGCTGAGCGCGACGCAGCCGGCGAAGAAGACCAGCGCGCACAGCAGTACCACATGGGTGCGCGCGAGTAACCAGATTCGAGGCATGGATGGAAAGTCCCCCTGTAAGGACTCAATGTCACTGAAACGCCATCTTACGGTCTTGCGCCGGTAGCAGACAGGATCGGCCGCCACGCCATTCCACTGGCGTTGGGTATTGCCGCCCGGCCGGGCCGGTAAAGGGTCATCCCGATCTGCTAGTTTTCGTGGTCCGCACCTGCACGCCTCCCGGAACTGCCATGTCGCCACGCCTGACCCCGTTCGCCACCCCGCTCGCCGTGCTGACGCTCGCCCTGCTCGCCGGCTGCGCCGGCCACGCCTGGAAATCCGGCCAGACACCCGACGGCGCGCGCGCGAAGGTGGCGATCCTGGAAACCACCGACGTGCACTCCAACGTGCTGAGCTACGACTACTACAAGTTGAAACCGGACGACTCGCTCGGCTACGAGCGCACCGCCACACTGATCCGCCGTGCCCGCGCGGAATTCCCCAATACGTTCCTGTTCGACAGCGGCGACACCATCCAGGGCAGCGTGCTGGCCGACTACCAGGCGCTGGTAAAGCCGGTGGCCTGCGATCAGGAGCTGGCAATCTACCGGGCGATGGACGCGATCGGCTACGACGGCGGCACTGCCGGCAACCACGAGTTCAACTACGGTCTCGGTTTCCTGTCGCAGGTCACCGGCACGCCGATGAACGTGGACGGCGGCCGCACGAACCGCTGCGCCGGCCCGCACTTTCCGCTGGTGCTGGCCAACGTCTACAGCACGCGCGACAGCGCGCCGATCTTCAAGCCGTGGACGATCGTCACGAAAACCGTCGAGGCGTATACCGAGGACGGCAGCAAGATCAGCGTGCCGCTGCGGGTCGGCATCATCGGCTTCGCGCCGCCGCCGATCATGGACTGGGACAAGCAGAATCTGGCCGGCAAGGTTGACGTCAGTGGTGTCGTGGAAGCCGCGCAGAAGTACCTGCCGCAGCTCAAGGCGCAGCATCCCGACCTGATCGTGGCGATCCTGCACGGCGGCCTCGACACCGCGCCGTACACCCCGCAGATGGAAAACGCCGGCTGGTACCTGGCCGGCGTGCCCGGCATCGATGCGCTGCTGCTCGGCCACTCGCACAGCGAGTTCCCCGGCCCGCGCTACGCCGGCATGAAGGACGTCGACGCCCACCTCGGTTTCGTGCGCAACGTGCCGGCGGTGATGGGCGGCTTCTTCGGCAAGGATCTGGGCGTGATCCAGCTGGTGCTCAATCGCCAGCAGGGGCGCTGGGTGGTCGACCTCGACAATACGCACAGCGAAGTGCGTCCGATTTGCCCGATCAAATCCGGCAAAGAAAAGAACCAGTGCGTGCCGGCCGATCCCGCCATCGCGCCGCTGGTACAGCAGACGCATGAGGCGGCGATCGCCTACGTCAACACGCCGATCGGCGAAAGCACGCTGCGCATGAGCAGCTACTTCGCCGACGAGGGCAACATGACCGCGCTGGCGCCAATCAACGCCGCACAGGCCGACTACATGCGCAGCGAACTGCCGCGCTCGCACCCCGAACTGGCCGACGTACCGGTGCTGTCCGCCGCCGCCGCGTTCCGCACCGGCTTCGGCGGCCCCGACGACTACACCGATGTCGCCGCTGGCCCGCTCACCCTGCGCAGCGCCGCCGACCTGTACTTCTATCCGAACACACTGAGCGCAGTGAAACTCGACGGCGCCGGCCTCAAGGCCTGGCTGGAAAAATCCGCCGAACGCTTCAACCGCATCGACCCGACCAAGACCGACGAACAAGAGCTGATCAACACCCACTACACCGGCTACAACTTCGACCAAATCCAGGGCGGCATTCGCTACGTCATCGACGTGTCGAAGCCGGTCGGCCAGCGCATCACCTCACTGACCTGGCAGGGCAAGCCGGTCACTCCGACCCAGCCCTTCATCATCGTCACCAACAACTACCGCGCCAGCGGCGGCGGCCACTTCCCCGGCCTCGACAGCAGCAACATCGTGTTGGCCGCGCCCGACGGCACCCGCGAGATCCTGGCGAAATGGCTGGAACGCCAACACCAGATCAGCACCAGAGACCTCGAACCGACTTCATGGAAGTTCGCGCCGCTGAAGACGCACGGCCCGATCGTATTCACCGCCGCCAGCGGCAAGCAGGATGTGGCGCGCGAGGCCGGCATCGAGAATGTTCGCCAACTCAAGGATCACGGCGACGGCACCGCGACTTATGCGATCGATCTGTCGCATTGAGGGTGGCATATGCAGGGGTGCGAATGTCCGCTTTCAACACCCATTGCAGACATCGCACATTCGGATAGGTCTTTGGGTATCTACCTAAAATTCGGGAGTAATGCATGGAACGTCGTCAATTTCTCGGTTCAATGCCTTTCGCTGTCGGCGGAGCTTTGGCGATGAGTTCAACGGCATCGCTTGCGCAAACAGTGCAGGCTCCGCCCATGTGGACGAATGTCAAAGCATTCGGCGCAATCGGCGATGGAATCATAGATGATACTGCAGCAATCAAGACCGCCATTGGATCGCTGCAACAGAGCAACGAGTATCGCGGTGGTGTTCTTTACTTCCCCGCTGGCAGATATATCTGTAGTTCCACACTGACTTTCAGTGGCTATTCGCCGTCGCCAACAAGCAGCCCAGTCCACAACATCATTGTCCGTGGCGATGGACCTCAATGCACCTTTATTGATTTCAGTGGTACGACAGGTGGGGCGGCGGCCTTTGCATTCAGTGCAGGCGCTCAATTCGGTATCGAAGACCTACTCATCCATAAGGCTTCCGGCCACGGTGTACTTATAGGAAGTGGCAACATTCTCGGTAGTACGGACTACAGTAATTACTTCAACATCAGGAATGTTCGCGTTCAACAATGCGGCGGCAACGGCTTCATGTTCCTCAATGCTTTCATGGGCACTGTGTCGGACTGCTGGTCCACGACAAATGGCGGCGCTGGCTTTCTGTTCGCTGGCTTTCACACATCGATGCATGTCAGCCGATGCTACGCAAGCTCGAATACTGGTAACGGCTGGTCACTGAACGCCATGACTTATTCCAGCTTTACTGCGTGCGGCTCAGATAGAAACATCTGGGGGTACGCCATGACTAATATGATTGGGGTGGCGTTTAACGCATGCGGGACGGAACTCAATCAACGCGAAGGATGGCTTCTCAATACAGCCAACTCAACAGTCGGGGGACTACCTTTGAATTTTTGCGATATTCATGGTGTGACGTTCACATCATGTTCGAGCTACGACAATAGCCAAGCCGGCTTGAATGCCTACGGCTCGCACATCGCCGCGATCGCGAACGACAATCGTCCGATCGAATTCAAAATCTCCGCAAATACATCCTTCTGCCGTGCTGGCTCCACCGTGAGCATGGTCTTGAATGCGTCCAATGGCCCCATCACCGTTTACGATGAGATTTCATACTTCAATAACAGAAGTGGCG
>DASZCB010000137.1:0-6319 GCA_035943575.1 Rhodanobacter sp.
GGGCCTGGGCGTGGCGATGAGCCGCAGCGACAGCTTCGGCATCGCTCTGTTCATGCACCGCGAAGTGCTGCTGCCGCTGGGTGCTCTCGCCCTGCTCGCGCTGCTGCCGCTGCTGATCGAGCGGCTCACCCGGAAGCGCCGGCGACAATCAGACACGGACCGCTGAATCCACCATCAGCCATATGGCTGATCGCCGACCCGAATACGGGTTTGCCGGCTCCCGGCTGCTGCTTTTCGCGCTAGGCTCAAGCTGACGGCACTCGGGGCTGCCGTAGGGGCGCATGCAGTGATGGACAGCAGGACACGCAGCTACTCGGTACGCCTATGGCGACGTGCATCGCTGATGCAGCGGCTGGGTTTCATCGCGTTGGCGCCGACCCTGATCACGGCCGCGTTGGTGGTCACCATCCTCACCCGCCATCAGTTGATGACGCTGCACGTGCTGGCCCGATCCACCGCAGATGCCATCGCAACCCAGACCGCATCGATCTCCACCGACCCTCTGCGCAACCTGCAGCGCCGCGAACTGGCACGTATCGCTCAGTCAACAGGTGAGCTGCCGCACGTGGCGCATGTACAGGTTCGCGCTGCCGATGGCGAGATCCTGGCCGACTATCGCGGCAACAGCAAAACGCGCGCGCAGGATAACCTCACCGTAGTACGCGATGTGATCGACCGGGATCAACCGCGGCAACCGCCGCTGGGTTCGGTGCTGGTGGAAGTGAACATGAGCGAGGCCATTGCGGCGCAGCAATCCAGCCTGCGCATCGCGATCATCACGCTGGTGGTGAGCCTGCTTATCGCAGGGGTCATCGGCTGGCAGGCGGCGCGCTGGATCAGCGCACCCTTGCGGCACCTCGCACGTGCGGTGCAACAGCTTGGCCGCAGCGATCGTCAGGTCGAGGTGGAGATCACCGACCAGACCGAGATCGGCGAATTGCAACACGGCTTCAACAGCGCTGCCGCCGCATTGTTCGACATGCATCGCAGCATGGAGCGGGAAATCGAGCATGCCACGCTCGAACTGGCGCACAAGAATGCCGCGCTGGAGGCCGCCAGTGTGGCCAAGGCGCGCTTTCTCGCCGCCGCATCGCATGACCTGCGGCAACCGTTGTACGCCTTGACCCTGTTCTCCTCGGCCCTGGCGGTGGAAGAACACGATCCGGTACGACTGGATCGCATTGCGCACATCCAGGAATGCGTGCAGGCGCTCGATCACCTGTTCAGTGAGCTGCTCGACCTGTCGCGGCTGGAAACCGGTGCGATGCAGGTCGAGATCAGCGAGTTCCCGCTCGATCAAGTCTTCGATGAAGTCAGCCGGAACTTCCGCATGATTGCGGAACAGCACAACCTTCGGCTGCTCGTGCGAACCACCCATCAATGGGTGCGCAGCGACCGCAGCATGCTCGCGCGCATACTCAACAATCTGGTCAGCAACGCCTTGCGTTACACCAAGGAGGGCGGTGTACTGGTCGGCGCGCGCCGTGGGCCTGCCGGCACCCTGAGAGTCGACGTATGGGACACTGGTGTCGGCATCGACACCGAACATCAGGCGCGCATCTTCGACGAATTCTATCGAGTCGAACAACAGGCGGAGCATGATTACGATGACGGCCAGCGCCGCGGGCTCGGCCTGGGCCTGGCCACCGTGCAACGACTGGCTGATTTGCTCGATATCCGGATGCAGCTCAAATCACGTCCGAACCGCGGTAGTGTGTTCAGCTTCCTGTTGCCGATGGTGCCGGCGCAACAGATTATCAACACGAGCACCGAAGAACCGCCACTGGACGTTTCGGGAATGCGCGTGCTGGTGATCGACGACGAACCAGCGATCCTTTCCGGCATTCGCTACCTGCTGAGGAGCTGGGGCTGCGAAGTGGCTGTGGCCGAAGATCGCGCACAGGCCATGGAAGTCGCCAATGATTGGGTGCTGCCGCCTGACATCGTCATTTCCGACCTGCGCCTGCGCGAGGGCGAGAGCGGCCTGGAAGTGCTGGCAGCGCTCGATCATTACTACTACCGGGACAAGGACAGCCACAGGCACGAACGTCCGTTCGCGCGCCTTCTGATCACCGGAGAAACCCGCAGCGACCGCCTGCGGGAGATCATGGCAGCGAAGATCCCGGTGCTGTACAAGCCGGTCTCACCGGAACAGTTGCGCGAAGCGATGATGGCCGTCTGGATGTCCGCACGCAGCGGGCTATGAGTCTGACCACGGCGACATCACGCATCCGCCTTGTCCGTTGACTGCGTCGTACCAAGCAACTTGAACAACGACTCGATCTGCGCGGGACCACTGCTGGTCGGCTGCGCTTCGGGATGCACCTGCGCCCACTCCATCGCCGTGATCAGTGGCACCCACGACAACCCGGCCCTGTCCTGGTTCGCCTCCAGCTTCCATAGCGCACGCGACACACGCGCGGCGATCGGCAGGCAGTCGATGCTATCGGGTGTGGGTTCTGCGCAATGCGCCGCCGGCGACGTAACGAGGTATTCGCGGCAAGCCAGCGGACGCTCCGCATAGATCGAACAGGACTCCTGCTCGAGAAACGGACAGGCCACGCCATGGCGGAAATAGTCGATACCAAGCTTGCGGCGCGACGCTTCGTCCATGCGTGCGGGTGCGCGCAGGCGATCGAGCATGCCGGTAGCAGCCAACTTTGCGTGGGCGGCCTCGAACCGATCCAGCACTTCGTTGCGCCGCGGCTCAGGCATCGCGTCGACCAGCTGGCGCAGACGATGCGCCTCGGTGGGTGCGATCGGCACCAGCTGCCGGCAGCAGGCACCGCAGCCCTTGCGACATGAGATCGGTTTGTCTTGCGCCGCACTTTTTTCCACCGCGGAGTCGACCACAGCATCGGTCAGGCCGCGCAACAAATGCAGCAGCTGGCCAGGCGTGGCCGGGCCAGCCGGCACCGTCAGCTGCATGCGCAACGGCTGGTCATCGAGCACCAGATCGACGGTCGCCGTCACGCTTGCGGTTTGCTCTGTCATATCGTCATCCCAGGCATGGCACGCCGGTGGTGGCCATGCGTACCGATCCGCACCACGCGGTCAGCCTTGCGATGGATGTACCGGATGATGGTCAGGGCATGCAGGTATCGAATGGGTCACTGCTCGAAGCGCTCGAGGATCCTTCCGGCGGGATCGACGTACAAGCGACGCGTGGTGCCCCACAGATGCACGACATGTCCATTGAACGGATTGCCGAAGCCGACGGAAGTCTGACCAAAGACCTCGCCGCCGCCCGGGGTCAGAAATACCCCCACGGCCGCTTCGAGAAAATTCCAGCCATCGTCTCCTTCGGCGACATTGCAGCCGTTGAAATAGACGCGGGCATTGGCCGTGGTAAGACTGGTGTATCCGCGCGGGATCAGGCTTCTCAACCAGGTCGCATTGATATACCTGTTCCCGAAATAGATTCTTCCGGGAGAACCGTGCGTCTCGAACAGCACGCGATCAAAATATTGCCCGCCAGCCTTCAAGGCATCCAGCGCAGGCACAAGATCATCGGCATCGGCGATCGCCAGACGGTTCACCGCGCCACGCGCGTCAGCGGTCTGGACGATACGCGAGTCGCTGGCATCGAAAATATGCAACAAAGCCATGGGATGAATCTCCTGATGTGATAGCCGGTTCAGCGCACCTGGTAGGACTGCGTGTTGAGTTGCAGCACGGCGTCGAACTGCACCTTTTCGCGATCAGCGCCGAGGTTCATCAGCGCCTCGACGCGAAAGCGCAACGCACGCTCGTACGCGCGCTGACCTTCCAGTTGCACCTTGACGCGGGTAAGCCGTGGCTCGTGCAGGCCGATCGCCTGCTCCAGCACCTTGCGGATGCGGTCCCGGTCGCGCGGACTGAGCAGGCTGTACGAGGAAAAATCCGGAATGCCGAATGTCAGCGACGACTTGCGGCATTCCGCAAAGGATTCGGGCAGCACGCGCGCCGCCTCGGAGCGGGTGTTGAGCAAGGCCTCCAGGTCGCGCGACACCAGGTCGCGAAACTCTGTCAGCGACATGCTCCGGCCACTGTCTTCCGGTAGCGGCTTGTCGGTAAGACGATCAAGAATCGAGCGCATGGCCTGCTCCGTTCCGACGTGTCAGCCCGGCGATCGACATTTACATCGACGCATTGAGTTTGCGATCCCAGCCGGCGTGTTTCTTGCCTTCGGCGGTACCCTTGGTGCCCTGTGGCTGATACGTGAACTCGATCCGTCCGTAACTGAGCACCAGCCGTTCGGCCGGAATGATCTGCTCCGGAGAAGCCGCCACCTGCCAGCTCGATACCACCACGTCGTGCAGCTGGATCTGTAAATATTCCAGACCTTCCGCGCCGGATGCCTTGCGGCAAGTGAGAATCGCCTTGGCGATTTTCTGGCGCGTCGTCGATGCCTTCAGTAAGGGTGCCGAGGCGGCATCGACATGCTTGCTCAAGTGCAGGTCGCCGACCCGCACGGCGCCCGTCGCGGCAGTGCCCGTCCGCGCCTCCGCCTTTGCGTCCGCGCTGCGAAAGATCGGCATGTCATCGCGTATGCCCGAAACCGCCCGCGCGTCGCGCGTCTCCCGCGGATCGTAATCATTGACTCCGAACGACCAGCCGTCGATGTCGATTTCCGCGGCGTGGTCGTCGTCGTTGGACTCGCCCTGGATGCCATCCAGCTTCAGGAAGAAGTCGTTGCTCGACGACATCCTGATATTCAACTCCGGCACTTCGATTGGCATCAACCTGCTCCACCTTGTCGGCATCATGCATCGGCGCGACATGCCGCGAGGCACGCCACGCCGGAATCGCGCGATGGTCTGGGATGACCCGCTCAGGTCGGGATGACCTGACTTCAGGTCGCCTTGTTGGTGTGGCGGTCGTAACCGATGGTGATCGAGCCCTCCAGCGAACCGTCCGCCTTCTGCGGCTTGTATTCGTAAGTGATCTTGGCGTAGTTCAAGCCGATCGACTCGTTCGGAATCGGGCTGCTGCCACCGGCGGCGCTGGAGTGGTAGCTGGAGATCAGCACGTCTTCAAGCGTCAGCTTGAGATACTCCTGCTGCTGGCCGCCGGCCTTGCGGCAGACCAGGACCATGTTCTTGATGTGCTGGCCGGTGGCCACTGCCTTGAGCAGTTTCGGCGTCGACTTGTCGGCGTACTTGCTGATCGTGATGTCGCTGAAGTCAGCCTTGCCCGCGCCGCCGCCGCCGCCCGCACCGAAGGTGCCCTGGTTGGTCGCTCCCCACGACCACGACTGGATCTCCAGCTCACCCTTGTGCTTGTCATCGGTGGACTCGCCATCGATGCCGTCGATTTTCAGGAAGAAGTCGCTCTGTGACATGGATCAATCCTCGATAGATTCTCAACGCGCCGACTTCGGAAGCTCGGCCACCAGACGCAGCGAGACGCTCAGTTCGTCCAGCTGGTAATGCGGCCGCAGGAAGGCCACCGCCTTGTAGGCCCCGGGTTTGCCGGGCACATCCACAACTTCAATGGTTGCCTCGCGCAGCGGGTACTGCGCCTTCATCTCCTGTGAGGCGTTGTCGTCCAACAACACGTACTGGGTGATCCAGGTGTTGAGGAAACGCTCGACGCTGGAGCGCGAGGCAAAACTGCCGATCTTGTCGCGCATCATCGACTTCAGATAGTGCGCAATGCGGCTGACGGCGAAAATGTATTGCAGCTGGGCGGCAAGGCGCGCGTTGGCGTTGGCCGCATCGGTGTTGTATTCCTTCGCCTTCTGCGCCGATTGGGTGGAGAAGAACGCCGCATAATCGGTGCCCTTGCAATGCACCAGCGGGATCATGCCCAGATCCGCCAGTTCCTTTTCGCGGCGGTCGGTGATCGCGATCTCGGTTGGGCACTTCAATGCGACCTCGCCGTCGTCGGTGGCGAATGTGTGCGTGGGCAAGCCTTCGACCAGGCCACCGCCCTCGACGCCACGGATCGCCGCGGTCCAACCGTACTTGGCGAACGCGTCGGTGAGCTTGGTGCCTAGCGAATAGGCGGCATTGGTCCACAGGTAGCGGTTGTGATCCTTGCCGGAAACATCCTCGACGAAATTGAAAGCCTCCACCGGCGTGGTGTCTGGCCCGTACGGCAGGCGGCCAAGCACGTGCGGCATCGCCAGGCCGACGTAGCGCGAATCCTCCGACGCACGGAACGACTTCCACTTGGCGTATTCGACGGTATCGAACACCTTGGCCAGATCGCGCGGACCGGCCAGATCGGTGAAGCTCTCGAAGCCGAACATCTCCGGCGAGGCGGCCGACAGGAACGGCGCATGTGCCGAAGCAGCCACGTGCGACATTTCCTCCAGCAGGTACATGTCTTCCGG
>DASZCB010000138.1:0-1946 GCA_035943575.1 Rhodanobacter sp.
AGCGTCTCGGTCAGCGAGCCGATCTGGTTCACCTTCACCAGGATCGCGTTGCCGACGCCCTTCTTGATGCCCTCAAGGAGCCGCTTCGTGTTGGTGACGAACAGGTCGTCGCCCACCAGCTGCACCGTCTTGCCGACCGCCTTCGTGATACCGGCCCAGCCGTCCCAGTCGTCCTCTGCCATGCCATCCTCGATCGAGGCGATCGGATAGCGTTTGCAGAGGTCCTCATAGACCTTGACCATCCCGGCGGGATCGAGCGTCTTGCCTTCGCCTTCAAGGACATACTTGCCGTCTTTGAAGAACTCGGTTGAAGCCGGATCGAGCGCCAGCATGACATCGTCGCCCGGCTTGTAGCCGGCCTTCTCGATCGACTTCATCACAAAGCTCAGCGCCTCGTCGGCGCTCTTGAGGTTGGGTGCGAAACCGCCCTCGTCTCCGACATTGGTGTTGTGACCGGCGTCGTGCAGCGCTTTCTTCAGCGTGTGGAAGATCTCGGCGCCCATCCGCAGCGCTTCGCGGAAGGTCGGCGCGCCGACCGGCATGATCATGAATTCCTGGAAGTCGATCGGATTGTCGGCGTGGACGCCGCCATTCACGATGTTCATCAGCGGCACCGGCAGCATCTGCGCCTTCGCACCACCGACATACTTGTAGAGCGGCAGGTTCGCCGCCTGCGCCGCAGCCTTGGCGATCGCGAGCGAGACGCCGAGAATCGCATTGGCCCCGAGGCGCGACTTGTTCGGCGTGCCGTCGAGCTTGATCATCAGCTTGTCGAGGCGGATCTGGTCTTCGGCCTCCATGCCACACAACGTGTCGAAGATTTCACCATTCACCGCCGCGACGGCTTTTTCGACGCCCTTGCCGCCATAGCGCTTGCCGCCATCGCGCAGTTCCATCGCCTCATGCGCGCCCGTGGAAGCACCGGATGGCACGGCAGCGCGGCCAAACGAGCCGTCCTCAAGCCGGACATCAACTTCAACGGTGGGATTGCCGCGGCTGTCGAGAATCTCGCGACCGACGATGTCGACGATGGCAGTCATTGGTACTCCGTCATGGAAACGCCTGATTGAACCTGCTTTAAGGGATCGGTGGAGCGCCGACAAGCATGCGACGGAGAGGCTTATCCGTAGCGTTAAATGCATCTCTACAGGAGCTCACGAATGTCCTTTTCCCGATTCCTGCTCGCGGCTGCGGCCGTGGCATGCCTGGCCGGCAGTGCGTCCGCGCAGACGCCCGCCGAGAACGCGACCCAGTCCCCTCCACCAACTGGCGGCGGCATGGGCGGCGGCCACGGCATGATGCGCGGCATGTTCACGCCCGAAGAACGCATGATGTTGATGGCCGACATGCACAAGGCGACGGCCAGCATGACCGACGACCAGAAGCAGGCCTATCGCCAGAAGCAGCGCGAGCAGTTCATGGCAATGAGCGATGCCGACCGCGCCAAGTACAAGGCCGGACTCGACGCCCGCTGGGCTGCGCTGCCGCCCGACCAGAAAGCCGCGATCCAGCAGCGCATGCAGGACTTCATGGCCAAGCGCGCCAGGGGCGACGGCGGCGGGCAGTGACGCTCCGCCTCCGAATCCGCTAAGGTTTCCAGTAAAGCTCCCGCGTGGCCAAAGCTGCGCGGGAGACTTCACAACAAGGGGGCAAACGTCATGGCCATGGTTCCGGCAACTATCCTGAGCGCGGCAGTCACAATTCTCGCCGTGCTGTTCATGATCTACTGCATGTTCAATGTCGGCCAGATGCGCGGCAAGCATGGCGTCAAGGCGCCGGCCACGACCGGACCGGTCGAATTCGAGAGCGCCGTCCGCGTCCAGGAGAACACCGTCGAACAGGCGCTGATGTTCCTGCCCCTGCTGTGGGTCGCGACGATCTACTTTCGCACGCTGGGCTGGCTGCCGCCGCTGTTTGGTCTCATCTGGGTCATCGGCCGTGTCGTT
>DASZCB010000139.1:0-4622 GCA_035943575.1 Rhodanobacter sp.
GGCGTACATGTGCACCTGGCCGGACACGTTCCGCGCGGCCCGGCCGATGGTCTGGATCAGCGAGGTGCCCGAGCGCAGGAAGCCTTCCTTGTCGGCATCCAGAATCGACACCAGCGACACCTCGGGCAGGTCCAACCCCTCGCGCAGCAGGTTGATGCCGACCAGCACGTCGAACTCGCCCAGGCGCAGGTCGCGGATGATCTCGCTACGCTCGACCGTCTCGATGTCAGAGTGCAGATAGCGCACTTTCACATCGTGCTCGGCCAGGTATTCGGTGAGGTTCTCCGCCATCCGCTTGGTCAGCGTGGTAACCAGCACACGATCGCCGATCGCCACGCGCTTGTGCACTTCGCTGAGCAGGTCGTCGATCTGGGTGCGTACCGGCCGCACTTCCACTTCCGGATCGACCAGTCCGGTCGGACGCACCAGCAGTTCGACCACCGCCTCGCCGGACTTGTCCAGCTCGTAGGCGCGCGGTGTTGCCGAAATGTAGATCGAGCGCGGCACACGCTGTTCCCACTCCTCGAATTTCAGCGGCCGGTTGTCCGTCGCCGACGGCAACCGGAAACCGAACTCCACCAGCGTCTCCTTGCGCGAGCGGTCGCCCTTGTACATCGCGCCGAGCTGCGGCACGGTGACGTGCGATTCGTCGACCACCAGCAGCCCGTCGGACGGCAGATAGTCGAACAGCGTCGGCGGCGGCTCGCCGGGCGCGCGCCGGGTCAAGTGGCGCGAGTAGTTCTCGATGCCCTGGCAATAGCCGACCTCGGTCATCATCTCGATGTCGAAGCGGGTGCGCTGATCCAGCCGCTGCGCCTCGACCAGCTTGTTCTCGCGATACAGCAGTTCCAGCCGCTCCTTCAGTTCCAGCTTGATCGTCTCGATCGCGTTCAACACGCTCTCGCGGGTGCTGGCGTAGTGCGTGCGCGGGTAGACCGTGTAGCGCTGCACCTTGCGGACCGTCTCGCCGGTGAGCGGGTCGAACAGCGCCATGTTTTCCACTTCGCCGTCGAACAGCTCGATGCGCAGCGCCTCGGTTTCCGATTCGGCCGGAAACACGTCGATGATCTCGCCGCGTACGCGGTAGGTGCCGCGGCGCAGCTCCGTCTCGTTGCGGGCGTACTGCAGTTCGGTCAGCTGATGAATCAGCTTGCGCTGGTCGATACGCTCACCCTTGGCAAGAATCAGCCGCAACGACAGGTAGTCCTCCGGATTGCCGAGGCCGTAGATCGCCGACACCGTCGCCACGATGATCGAATCGCGCCGCGACAGCAGCGCCTTGGTTGCCGACAGCCGCATCTGCTCGATGTGCTCGTTGATCGACGAGTCTTTCTCGATGAAGGTATCCGACGCCACCACGTAAGCTTCCGGCTGGTAGTAGTCGTAGTAGCTGACGAAGTACTCCACCGCGTTGTGCGGGAAAAACTCCTTGAACTCGCCGTACAGCTGTGCCGCCAGCGTCTTGTTCGGCGCCATCACGATGGTCGGCCGCTGGATGCGTTCGATCACGTTGGCGACGGTATAGGTCTTGCCCGAACCGGTCACGCCGAGCAGAGTCTGCGAGGCCAGGCCAGCCTCGAAACCTTCGGCCAGACGCTGGATCGCCAGCGGCTGGTCGCCAGCGGGCTGATAGGGGGCGACAAGTTGGAAGCGGTCAGTCATCGGCTACACATGTGGGCACGGCGAGTCATTTTAAATCGACCCTGCTGACAGGATGCGTCAGCAGAGACCGACGTCCATGCCACCGCCGGGCTACTGGCCGGACGGCCTCGGCGCTCTAGCATGAACATCCCGGACAACGCTGGAAGCGACGCCGTGACAGCTCGACGGAACGCCAGACTTTCTCGCTCAGCGTATGGCATGACCTTGATCGAGCAGATCATGGTACTCGCGATCATCGCCGTTCTCGCCAGCGTGGCCATACCACCTTTGCGCCGTCTGCTCGGCCGCAACCAGCTGCAGGTCGCCCAGATGGATTTCATATCGGCGCTGCAGCATGCCCGCGGAACTGCCGTGACCAGCGGCAAACTCATCTTGTTCTGTCCAAGCCGCGACGGCAGCCGTTGCAGTGACGACAGTCGCTGGGACAGCGGCTGGCTATTGGCGCATGACAGCGATGGCGATCATCAACCCGATTACGCACCGCTGTATTCCGGTCGCGGCTATGGTGGAAAGCTGATCATCTACAGCACCACGGGGCGCCATTACGTGCGTTTTCGCCCCGACGGCAGTGCCAGCGGCAGCAACATCACGCTGCTGTTCTGCCTGCAGGGCAGCGCAGACCCAGCGCTCAGCGTGGTGGTGTCCAATACCGGCCGCGTTCGCGGTGCGCCCGCCAGTGCAAAACAGACAGCAGAATGTGTGCAGGCACATTGATCGGTGCCTGCAGTCGAAACGACCGCGATCCTGCTGTGGTCCAGCGGAGATGGCAGGACTGGGCGCGGCAACTCAGCGGTGGGACGGGCTCATCGATGCCGGTCGTGCAGCCGTCTGACCCCACGCCCTGTCCGGCTGCGTCTGCATGGTGAAGCGCAGTTCGCCGCCAGCGAGAATCTCGGCGTGGTGCAGATAGACGCGATCCAGCGGCTTGCCGTTGAGCGTGATCTGGCCGACATACGGATGCGCGCCATCCAGGTGCTCGGCGACCACAGTGAAGGTGTGCCCGTTCTGCAGGTGAAGTGCTGCACGCGCCACGAACGGCCGGCCGATCGCGTACTCGTCGCTGGCCGGCGTGACCGGGTAGAAACCCAACGCGGTGAAGATGTACCAGGCCGACATCTGGCCCAGGTCGTCGTTGCCGCTCAACCCGTCCGGCCGCGCCGCGTACTGGCTGTCCATGATCTGCTGCAGCCGCTGCTGCGTCTTCCACGGCGCGCCAGCGTAGTCGTACAGGTAGGCGATGTGGTGACTGGGTTCGTTGCCGTGCGCGTACCAGCCGATCAGGCCGGTGATGTCCTCGACGTTCTTGAAGTGCCCGGGATCGACCTTGGCATCGAACAGCTCGTCGAGCTTGGCCACGAACTTTGCATCCCCACCCATCGCCGCGATCAGCCCGGTCACGTCCTGCGGCACGTACCACGAGTATTGCCACGCGTTGCCTTCGGTATAGTCGCTGCCGTAGCCGGCGTAGGTAGGATCGAACGGCGTACGGAATTTTCCATTGCTCAGCCGCGCCCGCATGAAGCCGGCTTCCGGGTCCCACGCGTTGCGCCAGTTGCCCGCACGCTTGGCGAACGTGGCCGCGAGGTCGGCCTTGCCCATCACTTTCGCCATCTGCGCCAGCGACCAGTCGTCGTAGGCATATTCCAGCGTCTTCGAGGCCGCTTCCGGCTCCTTGTCGATCGGCACGTAGCCGAGCTTCATGTAGTCGGCCAGATCACCGTACGCCCCATAGCTGGCACTGGTCGTCATCGCCTTGATCGCCGCATCCGCATCGAAACCACGCACGCCCTTGATGTACGCGTCGGCGATCACCGGCACCGCGTGGTAGCCGATCATGCACCACGTCTCCAGTCCCTGGTACGCCCATACCGGCAGGATGCCGAACGGACTGACCTGCTGCGCAGCGATCAGCGAACGGATGAAGTCGGTACTGCGTCTCGGATGCAGCAGCACCATCAGCGGCTGCTGCGCACGGTACACGTCCCACAGTGACCAGCTGGAGTAGAAGTCGAAACCGTCAGCATGATGCACGGCATGATCCGGCCCACGGTAATCGCCGTTGACATCCATGCTCAGCGTGGGCGACAGCATCGCGTGATACAGCGCGGTGTAGAACTGCGTGCGCTGAGCCGGCGTGCCGTCCACGTCGACCACCGACAGCGCCTTGTTCCATGCGGCGGTAGCCTCGGTGCGGCGGGCGTCGAAATCCCAGCCATTGCCCTCCTGATCGAGATTGGCGATCGCGTTCGCCGCGCTCACTGGCGAGATCGCCACCTTCACGAGCAGTGGCTGCTTCAGCTCACCGAAGTCGAATACGCCGACCAGCGCGCGACCGTTCTGCGCGTCGTGATCTTCCGGCCGGTTGCCCGGTCCGGCAAAGCCTTTGTAGACGACCTCAGCCTCGCGATCGGCCAACTCGCGCGTCGTCATCGGTTGCGAGAAACGCATCGCGAAGCACAGCTCGCGTCCCGGCGCCCAGCCGCGTGTGGTGCGGCAACCGGTGACGGTGCCATCCGAATGCACCTGCAGGCTCGCCCACAGCACCTTGCCGGGGTAGTCGTAGATGCTCGAGCGCAGATCCAGCAACAGATGCGCCGGCTGGTTCGCAGGAAAGGTGTAGCGATGCCAGCCCACGCGCCGACCCGCGGTGAGTTCGGCACGTACGTTGTAATCACTCAGCGTCACCGCGTAGTAGCCGGCCTGCTCCACCTCGCTGGCATGGCTGAAGCGCGAGCGGTAGCCGCTGCCCGGTTTCGCCGGGTCGCCCGACTCCAGCCGCACGTCACCGGCGATCGGCATCACCAGTACGTCACCTAGATCCGAGTGTCCGGAGCCGGAAAAGTGCGTGTGCGAAAAACCCATGATGGTGGGATCGCCGTACTGGTAACCGGCGGCCCACTTATAGGCATGCTTGAAATCCGGCATTGCCGTATCGGGTGACAACTGGATCATCCCGAACG
>DASZCB010000140.1:0-13595 GCA_035943575.1 Rhodanobacter sp.
TCGATGACGGCCACGCGAGCAACGAAGGTCTGTAGTCGACCCATTTCAGCCGTTCGGCATGAGGCTTTCGCATGCAGACCTTTTCAAAAACGTGCCCGTGATCCCCGGATCCGCACCCGACCGGCACGCACCTGATCCAGCCACCACGGCATTTTTGCTCCCGTTACACCCCCACTTTTCCCGCGTAACTCATACACCCAAAAAAGTGTCGGATAACACTGGCATCCTGTACCGACTTCCACGCCGACCCCACAACGCAAGGGCATGATCTGTCGCAGGAAGTTTCTCTTGTACGGCTAGGGTTGATGCCCACATACTCTGTGCAACACCCCACATATGGGGCCTACTTAGCGTTAGACCACGATGGCCACATCAGTGAAATTCGCAGCATGGATAGACGCGGTTGCCAGCGCGGTATCACTTGCAATGGCTGTATGGCTGTATCACGCATCACAGGTCGCAGTGACGGAAACCGTCGCCAAATATGGGAGTAACGTCGACTCTGGCGTATATGAGCTCGTCGCAGCAAATTGGTGCTTCTTTCCTTCATTCGCAGTACTCGGCTTTGCTGCAGTCGCCATCTTTTCCGGTTGGGCGTGGCGTAGGCCTATTCACTGGTTAGCATGGCTGCTCGTGCTGGTTCCCATCGTTTGGCTCATGGCTTCGGAGATCTCTCGTGTCATGGTCTAACATCTCGTCCAAGGCGGACGGCTACGCCGCCGCTTAACTCCAGCGTTAGGCATCCAATGAACAAAGAATCCGCAGGTTGGCTTGCCCTTAGAATCATTGGCCTGCTAGCACTTGTGCGCGCCTGCTTATCGCTCCTGAGCGTTGCCGTCGATGCCTTCAACTTATCAAAGCTGTACGCTGTCAATCACGAGTCACTCGCCGCTCGAACGGAGCAGCTCATTCTTTCAACCTGGGTTGGACTAGGCCTCGGTGTCGCTCAGGTAATTTTCTTCGCGCTCGTCGCCTTCTACTTCCTCCGGAAAGGTCGCGCTATTCATAGTCTTCTCATGCACGAACCCACCCGTTAGGCTCTGGCCTAACCACTCATTCGAGCGGGCGCGCGAAGAGCCTAGCGCCGCTTAACTCCAGCGCTAGGCCGTATGAAGAAATTTGCCGCGAACTTGATCATTGCTCTCGGCGCTGCAGTCGCATTAGTCGGGCTAGTGAGTACCTCGCTGGTTCGAGATTACCTCCCGGTATCCTTAATGTTGCCCGCTGACGGTCAAGCCATTCACCACTACCGAGCAGTTCTTGGCGATCCGCAAAGCCAGAATTACGTCCCATATATTGCTCTGCTGGTTGGGGTCATAATTCTCGCCATAGGCGTACTACTCCGCCGCAGGTTCCGCGGCAACGCGGCCTAACAAATCATTCGAGGCGGACGGCTACGCCGTCGCTCAATTCCAGCGTTGACCGTCCGTTCTTGGCCGAAAGTAGACGTTCCATATCATCTCAGCCTGATCCTCCGATAACTGTTATTCCTCGCCCTTGCACCGACGTCAAACCCTCTAGCAGCTTGACGTCTTCTATCGGTCAGGCGTTAGTTGAATCCTCGACGATTTCCACGCCGCCCCCAGGGAGCGTGCGGACAAGTCGTCCTTGATCATCCTCTCCGACATAACCGCCTTCGGCGTACATCTTGGCTACAAAAGCATCGCGCTCCGGGTTTGGACCGGCCATGTAAAGTCCCCAGAGATCCGAAAAATGCGTGCCTCATCAGGCTCCAGTTGATCTGCGTCGAATTCACCACGCAAGGCGGCATAGACGCGACGAAGCGTACGACCGGGCGACGCTCCCTTACCGATCGTACTCACCCACGGTTATCCGGATTCGTTCCTGCGTTTCCAAAACTCATTCCCCTTCTCACCAACCCCGTGGCGCATGGGGCTGATCCGGGCGACGCATTCCACGTGGTCGTACCGAGCCTGCCCGGCTATGCGTTCTCGGACAAACTGGCGAAGTCTGGAACGATTTTCGATGTCGGCAACCTCTGGCACAAGCTGATGACCAAGGAACTGGGTTACGAGCGATTCGGCGCGCACGGGGGCGACTGGGGCAGCACGGTCACCGAGCATCTGGGCCGCAGTCATTCGGCATCAGTGATCGGCATTCATCTCACTGATGTGCCGTTCTGGCATGCCTTCCAGAAGCCCAAGGACTTGAGCCCCGCCGAAGGGAAATTTCTCGATAGGAGCCAACAGTTCCGGATGCAGGAAGGTGCGTACGCGATGATCCAAGGGACGCTCCCGCAGACCTTGGCGGACAGCTTGAACGATTCACCGGCCGGGCTCGCAGCCTGGATCGTCGAGAAATTTCAACGATGGAGCGACTGCGATGGCGACGTCGAAAAGCGGTTCACGAAGGACGAACTGCTGACGAATGTCATGATCTACTGGGCAACCCAGACGGTCGGATCGTCGTTCCTGCCCTACTACGACCTGATGCATGCCGGCGCCTCAAAGTGGATCATCGAGAAGGCGAAGGAATGGGTAGGTTCGTCGAACGTGCCGACCGGATTTGCCCTCTTCCCGAAGGATCTCACAAGCCCACCACGGGATTGGGCACAACGCTTCTTCAACATACAGCGTTGGACGGAAATGCCGAAAGGTGGACATTTCGCGGCAATGGAAGAACCTGAATTGCTTGCCGAAGACATTCGGGCATTTTTTCGCCCGCTCCGGCGCACCCATTAGTCTTTCGCTGCATTTCCGCAGCTTGGTCGCGTTATCATCTGATCCTCTTAAGTGAAATATAAAGAAATAACCATGAACATCCAGTTTGCGGAGCTTCCGGTGTTCAACCCGGTGCGTGCCAAGAAGGTTTACGCAGATCATTTCGGCTGCCGGATCGCAGCCGGCCGTTCTATAGGGAAGAATGAGTGGCGATGAATCGAACTCGAATTTGCTGGTTGCAAAAAAACGCCAGCCACTTGACCACCTTCGCCAGCTTGACTGACCTCAGCCGGCAATCAAGCTGACCGGCTTCGCCACCTCGCTGTCCATCGCCGGCAGTTTCTGATTAGCACCGCCATTCAAAGGGATTGAAGAGTAGGATCATCACACTTGGTACCGCTACGTACTTATCTTCTCGTCGGGCGTCCGCATTGATTACGGCGTTAGGGTGGCCAGAATGTCCTTTGGTTGAGCCGGAACCCATTGCATTTAGCACGATGAGTTGGTTAGGAACAATAGAAATTAGAAGGCCGATCAGCGCGTGATCGGCCTTCTAATGAATACAGAACGCGTTTAGTGCTTTTTGCTTTCATCCCGCGCGTGATCCATCGCTTTTCCCATGTCCTTCTGCATCTTGCCAATGTTCTTTTCAACATGGCCAGCCGCTTCTTTGACTTTGTTCCCCGTGACTTTGCCAACCACCTCCTTGATCGCGCCTTTGATTTCGTGCTTCGTGCCTTCAGTTCTGTTCTTGTCCATGATTCGATCCTGCCTCTCGCCCGCGAATGTGCGGTGTCAGACCTATAGACCGTCACTCGTCTCGAACCCGTGAATTGCAAAGGGTGGAAGACTGTCTATCGTTTGGTAAATGATCGAAACGCAACGCAGGGACGCAGACACGTCTCGGATGGAATCGCCTTGTAATGCTGCAGTTGACGCCACCTTTTCGGATCCGCGGTGGTACCCATCGCACAAAAAAACCGCCCATGGGGGGCGGCGAATTCGAAAAGCATGAGCTATGCAAACGGACGGCGTCATCAGTCCTTGACGAGGCAGGGAGGCTACCTTCGCCGACCGATGTCAGTTATCCCGCATCAGGAGTGATGATCGCGTCAGCACCAAGCGTTCTTCAGCACCGCCGTGGACAAGGCGGATTCTTGGCTTGTTTGAATGGGTGCAAGCGAATGGGCAGAAACAGTTCGTGCAGTCCGTACTTCATAACAGGTGATCTAGTTCTTGCTGCGGCCGCCGACCACGATCGTCACCGCGGCTCCCAGTAAAAGGGTCGCGCACACTGTGAGCGATTCCCGAATGCCGAAGATGAATGTGCTTGTCTTGGCTACAAATGCTCCGAACAGGGCGACACCCAGGACACTGCCAGTCTGTCTGGTGGCGTTGAGAACACCCGCGGCGATGCCTGAGCGTGCCTTTTCCACGCTGCCGAGCAGCGTCGAGGTGAGCGGTGGTACCAGCATGCCCAAGCCAGCACCGATCGCAACGAGCTGGGCACACATGGACCCATAGCTTGTACCGCGCTCGGTACAAAGAAGCGCCATGCACCCCACGGCTGCCATGGTTGCACCAATGGCGATGATTGAAGGAGCACCAAATCGCTCGGTCGCGCGAGCCGCCAACAGATTCATCGGCAGCACGGCTCCCATCATGGGAAGAAACGCCAAGCCCGTTGCAAGAGGTGACAGGCCGTTGATCTGTTGGAAGTAAAGGCTCAGCACGAAGATGAGGCCGTAGAAGGCCACGTTCACGAGCAGGCCGATCGCCGACGTCAGCGCGAACAGTCTGTGTCGAAACAACGAAAGTGGAAGCATGGGCTGCTTGGTGCGCCGCTCCTGAAATACGAAAGCAACAACCAGAGCAGCGAAGGCAGAAAAGCCCGCCAGAACCCATGGATTGCTCCAGCCGTGGGTGCCACCTTCAATTGTGGCGCCGGCCAGACAGCCGAGTGCACCGATCGCCGCCGCCTGCCCCACCAGATCAAGCGAATGGTGGGATGAGCGCGGCGTCTCGCTTGCATAGCGCCACGTCAGCCAGAGGCCGGCGAGCCCGATGGGCAGATTGACCAGAAAGATGCTCCGCCAGCCGACGAGAGCAATGAGCACGCCTCCCGCAAGCGGACCTGCCGTGAGAGCAAGACTCGCCCCGGCGGCCCAGATTCCAACGGCGCGTCCACGCTCCTTTTCGTCGGGATAGGCATGGTTGAGCAGGGCGAGCGAATTCGGCACCAGGATGGCTGCTCCCACGCCCTGCACGGCTCTGGCAGCAATCAGCAGCAACGCGGATGGCGCCAACGCACATACGAGCGACGCCGCAGTAAAGATGGCGAAGCCGGCCATGAAGACTTTCTTCGCTCCCATCCGATCGCCGAGTGCGCCTGCAGTCAGGATCAAGGCAGCGAACGCGATCGTATAGGTACTGACAATCCACTGCAGCTCGGATACATCGCCGCCCAGTGAGGTGCCGATACTATGCAGGGCCGTATTGACGATGGTGACGTCGAGTTGCACGACGCCATAGCCGAGGCTCATCGCGGCAAGCAGCAGCCACTTCGCGTGCGGTGACCGTCCGGATTCGTTCATTGCTGCGGTATATGTCTTGACCATCTTGCATCGTGAAATGAAGGAAGCGACACGGACTCGGGGATCGAGAGGTGATTCTGTCGCGTGCGCACCTATGGCATCACCTCGCAGGCCACTTTGGGGCGCGCATGGTGGATCGCGGCAGCGGGTGAGCAGCCAATGCCTGGGTGCCCAGAAGGATACCTGCTGGGTCAAGGCCGGATAAACGTTCGCTGCAACGTCACCACCCCTCCACTCGGTGGAAAGGCGTGACAGTGCGGGCATCCACGCAAGCGACACGTTTGCTATGTCGGCGACACGGACGTACTCCCTGGCGAACCGCTGCCAGGTGGCTGCGCTCCCTGATGCGTTGTACTCAGGTAGAGACCTATCCCGAGCATGACGACAATCGATACGAGAAGGAAAAGGAACGCGATCCAGCGACTACGCCTCTGAGGCATCAATGCGCGCTCAAATAATGTGGAACACCAGCAACACGATGATGATGATGAGTATGAGGCCGAGGCCGCCTGTCGGGCGATAGCCCCATGAACGGCTATAGCCCCACCTCGGGAGCGCACCGATCAACAGCAGGATGAGCACGATGATCAATAGCAATGAAAGAGACATGACGGTGTCCTTGTCGTTAGGTGCAACGAGCCCTAGGCAAGGTTCGCAATAGATAAATCTTCGTGCGGAATTTCAGACCTATGCGCGAACGATGCACGATAACAATCTCGCAGTGGACGGACTGTCAATACGAACCCTGTTACCCAATCACGGCATGCTCACGGGAACCTTTCGTCTTTAGGTGCGTTCCTCGGTAGGAGCGGATTGAGTTGCGGCATACAGCTCTCATCACGTTCACCCGTACGATGCTTTCGCCCACGTGAACAGCCTGAGAACTTTCAGCTTCGGACCGCATTTGCATCACGATTCACCAGAATTGGACCACGGCAACGTGGCGAACACTTCACACACGAAATGCATGCATGGGGGCCACAGTACCTTCTCGGTCAAAGGTCACCCTTGAGTGTGGCTTTGATGGTGAAAAGCCCAGATCTACAGCGGGATTCTGACAATCAGCAAGAAAGGAGAGAGGACATGGCAAAGCTCGACACCGAAAAGCGCGACGACCTGTCAAAGAGTCATTTTGCGTTTCCCAGACAACGCAAGGAACCTCTTGAAGATGCCGCACATGTGCGCAATGCCGTCGCGCGCTTCAACCAAGTCGAAGGCGTCAGCGCCGAAGAAAAAGATGAAGCTTGGAAACGCATCCAGGCGGCTGCGAAAAAGTACGGTGTCAAACTCAGCGAAAAGAGCCGCCACGAGCTGAGCAAAGACTGAGCTGTCGGGTTGTCCAACGCGATGTTGGCGATACCAAACAGCCACTCTGACCACCCTCGGGATGCCAGTCCGTAGCTCTCCCTATGGCCAAAGGAACATGCGTCGACGACAAGTCTGACGATCGGGATCTGGATTCATTTTGGCCATGGTGAACGCATCGATTCGCCAGCACGCGAGACCTCGATAGCGCGTTGCACGTCATCGCTATTTCCTTGGGGATCACTGGGCCATACCCTAGGGTCTTCTCGTACGAATTTTTCGTCGACGCATCGGATGGATTGCGCACCTGCAAGCTCAAGGATGAATCGAACATCATCGGCAGATAGCCCGTCTTCCAATGCCACACTCACCTGAGCCTGTCCGAACTGCGCGGGGCGCGGAAGATGGCTTGGATAGCTCGCCGCCTCGGATGCTGCGTCACTTTCCCGGTGGTTTTTGGCGCCCACATTCGAGACGACGCTTGTCGAGGCGCTCGCACCGGCGGCCGACTTTCCAACGCTTCCATTCACTTGTACAACAACATGTTCGCGTCCGAGTCCACAGGATAAAAGTTTATTCGCGGCTGCCATCGCCGCAAATTGAGTAGTGAAGTCGGCAACTAGTTGAGGGCTCATGATGGATTCCTGATGGTGATCACCGAACCGCAAGGCAATTGCGTCGATCAAAGTGACCGTTAACGTCCCTGCTGGGGAGAGGCATAGCACTAGCCATGTGGGGCGCAGGTTGACCCGCTGTGCAGTTGGCGAAACAGCATCCACCGGTGCGTGGAAGCGCTTGTCCTTCGCGGTTTTTCAGGCCGCGCCATGGCATCGGTTAGGAGTGGCAAAAACGGACCCATGAAAATCATGGGCCCGTCTGATTTGACACGGTGATTAACTGTGTTCTCAGATCACCAGCTGCAATTAGTGATGATGACTGATACTGGTGATCATGCCCGTATCTTGGTTGACCAGCACGTAATCGCCGTTGTCGCCACGCATCCAACGGGATCCCTGCGCGGGCTCATTCAAATGCTCGTTCTGCCAACGCTGAACGACATAAGTATCGCCACGATACTCGGTAGGGACGACTCCGCCCTCTTTGTACCAGGTCTCATGATGGCCGCCAAAATGTTGCGTGGTCGTCGTTGTTTTGACGGTATTAACAGTGTTGTCGCTTTGATCATCGGACTGCGCCGCCATTGCTGCACTGGATATCAGCAGAGCCGCGCACATAGCCAAGACAAGTTTCGTTTTCATGATGTGTCCTTTGTGAATGCCAAGCTTGTGGCGGAGCCACAGGTCAAGGACAGCGGCAAATGTCGGCGCACGCGCTTGCCCGGGGGTGAGGCCGTATCGAAGGCATAGCTACTGCAGCTATAGCGTGGCAAGTCACAAGCTCTTTGCATGTGAATTTCACGCCAGCACGTTATTCACGCCTCGGCGGAAAATATCCTGCATATTTGCAGAAGTGGAATTTGCAGTTGCTGGGGAATTCGTTGAAGTTATTTGGTGGAATTTTACAAATGTCAGCTTTAGATGGCGGTCTCAACCGGTCGATGCAACAGCTTTGGTGAAATCGCTCGACCGGTGTTTCGAAGCCTAACGTTTTCCCTGTCGTGTAATTCAGTCACCGCCAGAAGAGCTAGAGGGTGAAGACAATGCGAGCGTGCTCACCAGCACGGCGATGAAGCGGACCACTCAAAGTTGGCCATGATCCGTCGTCGATTTTTACAGTCTGCTCACTGGACTATGGTTACGCTTTAGATGATCCGGCCATGTATGGGTATTTATGATCATCTTCGACATCCCCTATGCGCCGTTGCATCATGGCAAATGGTCGGTGGAAGTGAGCAATGACGGGCATCCGGAATTCAAAAGCCGCCAGGATGCACTTCGATTTGCCGTCAGTGCTGCCCTGACGGCAGGGCACGGCGACGACACTCTGATCAACATTGAGGGCGTCGACGGGCAGTGGCGCATGTTCGACCATCAGGCAAAAGGCGTCGTTTAGATAGCGATCAATTCACGCAGCGAAGGTCGAGGTCATCAAGCGTATCGTGCATGAGGCTCGAGCAGCCACGCAGCAAATTCAACAATCTGTGCCAGCAACGCTCTTGGCCTCGTCGATAGCCGCCAGAAGCTGGTCGGCACTGAAGGGCTTTTGAAGGCACACGGCACGGGTTGGGTAGTTTTCGGCGTAATGGGCAGGGTCCGCCGACACCAGAACCACAGCCAATTTTGGATGCCTGCTAACCGCCTGCTCGATAAGCTCTCTACCAATGATGGCCCGACGTGTAAGTACATCAGCCACCAGGACATCCAAGTCAACCGAATTGATAATTTCCTCGGCGGCACCGAAGCCTTGGGCTTCCTGAAAAGTCAGTAAGTGATAATCCGATCGTTCGGCGAAGACGTCTTTGAGTGTCTCGCGCATCATCGGATCCTGGTCAATGACCAGGACAATTTGTCTGGCTTTCATTTTTCGCAGTCCGATGCGGCTACTCCCGGCTAGTAACTCTACACCGCCGCCAACCTGAGTCGAATGCCAGTGTTGGGGGGCCAGGAGCGGACCATCGCGGGAAATGCAATTCGGCGCGAGCGCGCGGATGTGGTCATAGGCGGGAAATGCCTACGGCCACGGGGTGGTCCGACCACGGGCGGGAAAAGCTTACGACCCTGGGGCCTGGGTCGTCGTGGCTGAAGCTGGCCAATTCTGCACTTGTTGCCAATCCTTCTGAACCGTAGGCGGCAGCTTGTCCATGTGCTTCAGGAAGAGTGCAAGCGTCCATATCTGCCGGTCGTTCAATGAGTACCTCCACGACGGCATACCGGTCAGTCGGATACCGTGTTTGATTTTCCAGAATGAAAGTTCTTCCGGATCGTCCTCAACCCCATCAGTCGCTAATTGTGGAGGCTTCTGATAAAGGCCTTTCGCTATCGGTGATGGCGACAGAGATCCGTTTGCGGAGCCATGGCAAACCGCGCAGTTTTGCGCGAAGAGACGCACTCCTTCGAGGAGGTTCTGCTCGTTCAGCGCCACCGGATTTGGCCCCTTCGGGGCTTCGCGATGCAATGTTGCGTCCAGCGAAGTACTGGCCATCCAGGTTTCCAGCCAACTGGGTTGTGCGTCCGCATTGGCCGGAATAAGGCCGCTTCGAACGAGTAAGTAAACCCCGATCAGGGCAACAGCAAATGCCAATACGACTCCCGAAACCATACCTTTCAACATGACGACTCCTCACCTGGCATCGCAACAAGCGTTTGAAGATCCTAGGGCGGGTCCAGCGAACAAAGTGTCAACAGCCGTTTTGGGACGCCTGACTACAGAAGCGAATGATTGGCCGATCTTCCGTCACGCCTCCCGCTCCACTTGGCGGCTATCGGCGCTGCCCGCCATCCGCCACAGGGCCACGGTACAACTCGGCCGGATTGCGCAATGCTACTGGCCCACGAGGCCATCACACATTTTGACGTCCATTTGGCAGGACGTACGTTTCAAAGGTACGCGAACGACGCAGAGCCACCCAGGCCACACTATCGTTGGCCAGTAGACTGGCAATATGGAGCAGTCGGCTCGGCTAGCTGGATGCGACGAAGAAACTCGTTACAGCCTCTAAACCTGGCCACCGTACGATAGTCCAAAGGCAGCGTGGTGAGCCATGCATGCGGCTGGCATCGCTACGTTCAGCCGCCAACCATTGATGCAAGGAGTTTGTGGGTGGATTTTCCAATATCTCAAGAGAAGCCCAAGCATGCAGAAGCGGTCTGCGGCGCGCGTGACCGTGATGTATTCGGCATCTTGCTGGTGTTGTATTCGCTGATCCTCTATCCGATTTTGCGTGCAGACCGCTACTTCAACGACGATCTGAAGCGGGCGCTGGTCGGCCGTGCCGGCTGGGATTCCAACGGACGGCCGCTGACCACCCTGGTCATGCGCATGCTGCAGTGCTACGACCACGCGATGGTCGATATTTCGCCGCTGCCCCAGATCGGCGCCGTCGCAATATTGGCCTGGGTCGGTGTGCTGATAGCGCGTAGATACTCGATCGGCTCGTCGTGGACGGCGGCCCTCGTGGCATTTCCATTGGGAGCGCAACCGTTTTATCTGGAGAACCTTTCCTACAAATTCGATGCTCTGAGCATGAGCCTTGCCATGCTCCTTGCTGTACTGCCGATGCTTCAGCTAAATGATAGTCGGCGTGCATGGTGGCTCGGTGTGATGGCTCTCTTGGGAAGTCTTTGTTTCTATCAGCCAGCGATCAATGTCTACTTGGTGTTCGTGCTGGTCGAATGGGTATTGCTGCAGCTCCAACGGGCGCAACCATCCCAGCTGGCGAAGAAACTCATCTGGCGTTCTATGCAGATCGGAACGGCCATGCTGCTTTACTACTTGCTCGTCGGCATACATGTCAGTGGCTGGGTGAAGCACTCATCGGAGAGAATTCGCGGATGGCATGAGTTACCGCTGCTGCTGGCCAATTTTGTCGATTTCTACGAGTACATCGGAGCCAGTTTCAACGGGCATTGGTGGATGTATTTCGGTCCCCTGCTGACCGTACTTGCATTGTTTCCGGTCGTGGTCGGCATACGCTATGCGCTCACCTTCCGCACCGCACAACCGGCACCGGTCACCGTACTGCTTTGCCTTGCGGCGCTGCTTATCCCGTTGGCCGCGCTGATCGCGGCACTCGGCCCGATGCTGCTGTTGAAAAGGCCCGAATTCGAACCACGCGTACTGATGGGGCTTGGCGCCCTGTTGGCCGGAGCGCTGGTCGTGATGCAAGCGGCGTTGCGGCAATGGCATGGCTCACGCAAATGGGCGGTTGCAGCGGCGTGCCTGTTATCCCTCGGGATGTGCATTCTGGCGAGCGCTTACGGTAACGCGACAATTGCCCAGAAGGACTATGAAAGCCGCATAGCCGGCAGATTGGCCGATGATCTTGCCCAGCTGAAGGTCAGCCGCGGGGTTCATGCCTTTTTGCTGGACGGTACGGCTGGTTACTCACCGGTCACGGCGCACGTGATCGAACAGCTACCGCTGATTCGCGTCCTGGTGCCGCAATACCTCACCTCTGAGCATAGTTTTCAGACACCCGACTTTCTTGCGTTTTACATCTCGGACATGACCAATCTGCAGGCACACGACGATGTAGCAGCCCAATCGCTTCTGTCGTCCTTGCAGGCGCATGCCTGCCTGATGCCAGCCGATATCATCACCGCCCACTATCGCCTTTACGTCATAGGCGACACCGCTGTGGTTCGGCTGTCGCCCCCCGGAGAGTCTCCCGAATGTGTCGATGGGAAAAGGGCTGATGAGAAAGGGCTGAAAGCAGGGCCTGAAGAACGACCATGAACATCGACGCGTGCAGTAGATTTTCCAAGGCACACTGACTAGCCTTGAGCTACTTATCGAGTCGGGACAGCTCACCTCCGCCCGACATTCGACGCAGACAAATTTTGCAGGCCGCAAGGAATGCGGCTACAAAAATCTTTCGATCAGACGGATGAAGATCCATTGACTCAATGACACGAATCCCGCTTTGACTTGCGGACGAACCTTCTCCTGTACTGTGCGCATACCTGCCATCGATCACCCTGTCAGCCGCGTTTCGGGCCGTACACTCGGTGCGAGCAACACTCCAACAAGCCGGATGGAGGACAAACTTTTGACTGCCATTGAGAGCTCCGTACGACCGCCGCTGATCTCCGTGGTCATGCCCGCCTATAACGAGGAAGACGCCCTCGCCTTCACGTTTCAGCGGCTGGAGAAGACTTTCGCCGGCACGCCCTACGAATGGGAGCTCGTTCTTGTAAACGACGGCAGCGCGGACCATACCCTGCAGGAAGCCACCAGTTATCGGCCAACGACGTTTCGCATGGTCGTCGTGGATTTATCACGACACTTCGGCAAGGAGGCAGCCCTCAGCGCCGGTTTGCGTGCAGCCTCAGGCGATGCGGTGATTCCGCTTGATGCTGACCTGCAGGACCCGCCGGAATTGCTGCTGGAAATGATTGCCCGCTGGGAAAACGGGGCCGAAGTGGTGGTTGCAAAGCGTTCGAACAGAATTTCCGACTCATGGGGAAAGCGAGTCTCGGCCATGCTGTTCTATCGCACATTCAACATGATCTCGGACATTCATATCCCGGAGAATGTGGGCGACTTTCGATTGATGGACCGGGCGGTCGTGAATGCCATCAACGACCTTCCCGAGAACCGGCGCTTCATGAAGGGGTTGTTCGCCTGGGCCGGGTTCCGTACCGAAGAAATGGAATACGTGCGCCCCGCTCGCGCAGCAGGACAGACGAAATTCAACGGCTTTCGGCTGGTGAGTCTGGCGGTCGAGGGCGTCACTTCGTTCTCGACAGCACCGCTTCGTCTGGTGACCTATGTTGGCGGCAGCGTGGCGATAGCGGCGATTCTCTACGGTGCATTTATCGTCATACGCACCCTGGTGTACGGGATCGATCTGCCCGGTTTCGCTTCAGTGGTATCTCTCGTAGCCTTTCTATCCGGCATCCAATTGCTGGGTCTTGGCGTCGTCGGGGAGTACGTCGGGCGAACTTATATCGAATCGAAATCGCGCCCTCCCTATGTCATTCGCAAGGTGTACCGATCCGATGCCGACTGACGGCCGCTTGCCCATGATGCGTTCCTTGCGAACCTTCTTGGCCAGCAGGCTGAAGAGCCACGGTATCGGAAGGCAGCTGGCTTTCTACTTCGTTGTCGGGATCACTCAACTTATCCTTGATTGGCTGTGCTTTGTCATGCTCACCGCATGGGGAATGCCAGTGGCTCCGGCAAACGTGATCGCGAGAGTCTTCGCTGCGGTGCTCGGGTTCACCGCAAACGGCACGGTGACATTCAAGTCCAGGCTCCGGCCGGCCCATCTCGCTCGCTTCGTGGCAACATGGATTCCCCTGACACTGGCAAACACGATGGTGATCTGGGCACTCGAAGCGGTTGGCGGGCTTCATCTCGCCTGGCTTATCAAACCGCTTGTCGACGCCTTGAC
>DASZCB010000141.1:0-2166 GCA_035943575.1 Rhodanobacter sp.
CAACTTGTTGTGTCGAACGGCACGCTCCAAGCGTTGAAGTGGCTCGGGCTGCTGCTCATGACTGGCGATCACGTCAACAAATATTTGCTCAATGACACCGTGCCGTTTCTGTTCGATGCGGGCAGGGCGGTCATGCCGATCTTCGTTTTTGTCCTGGCGTACAACTTGGCTCGGCCAGGCACCTTCGAGCGCGGCGTTTATCAGCGCACGATGACGCGCCTGGCGGTGTTTGGGCTGCTCGCGACGCCAGCGTTCGTCGCTTTGGGTGGTCTGTATGCAGGATGGTGGCCGTTCAACATCCTGTTTACGCTGCTGGTGTTGACGGCGACGTTGTTTTTCATTGAGCGCGGCGGTGCCGCGAATGCTGTTGTCGCCGGCCTGGTCCTGGTCGTAGGTGGTGGCTTCGTCGAATTCTGGTGGCCGGCAATCGTCGGCGGCGTAGCGGTCTGGTTCTATGCGAAGCGCCCTACAGCAACGGCGATTACCGTTGCTCTCCTGTGCTGTTTGTCTCTGGCATACATCAACGGCAACCTATGGGCGCTGGCGGCGGTGCCGATCATTGCGGCAGCTTCGTGCATCGAGCTGCATTGGCCGCGCTGGAAGTGGGCCTTCTACGCCTACTATCCTCTGCATTTGATCGCCTTGTGGCTGATTCGGATTCCGATGAGCCACGCCGGGTATCTATTTTTTACGTGAAGAACGAGGGTTTCACATGCACGCGAACTCACTTATTCCGGGTGCCGACTGGTACTACGTCCACGCCGGCGCAGCGCCTGGTGAAAAGCCCACGGTGTACCAGGTCGCTGCCTTCATCGAGCGCGAAGACGTGGACGGCCAAAACTACGTTGTCGGGCTTATTTCAACCGGGCCAATCGGTCGCGGCGGGCATGAAGGGAGACACCTTTCTGAAGTCCCGCCAGGGCGAGGCCAATATCTGCGCCGGGAACAACTTAGCGAAATTGAACTCACGCAAGCGATGAAACGCTAAGGCGGCCGGAAGCCCGAGCCATCCACGCTAGGCTGTAAGTGATCCGTTGCTGCTCTCTCAAAAACGAACGGTTCTAAGAACGAGCCTCGCCGATTCAGAAAGCCCCGAGTTTCGGGGCTTTTTTGTTCTCATAACTCGTTCTCGTTTCCAACTTCTCAATTACACTGCTCCGCACGGGTTTTGAGATTCGATTTATGTTGATTGGCTACGCGCGCGTCTCGACGCTAGATCAAGAATTGGCGATGCAAGTGGATGCACTCGAAGCCTCCGGGTGCGAGCGGATTTTCACGGACAAGGCCAGCGGAGCTACGCAAGATCGCGCCGGCCTGGCTGACGCCCTGGCGTTCGCTCGACCAGGCGATTGCCTGGTTGTCTGGAAACTGGACCGGCTCGGGCGATCCGTGAAGGGCCTGGTGGACATGGCCGCGCAGCTCGCCGAACGAAAAGTGGATCTTCGGTCGCTGACCGATGGGATCGACACCAAGGGGGCAGCCGGTCGGTTTTTCTTCCACGTCATGGCCGCCCTGGCCGAGATGGAGCGCGAGCTTATCCGCGAACGCACGCTTGCCGGCCTCGATGCCGCGAAACGGGCAGGGAAGATCGGCGGTCGCAAGCGCGCGATGACGCCGGCGAAAATCGACGCCGCGCAGCGACTGCTCGACGGCGGCATGCTGGCTAAGGATGTCGCCAGTACGGTCGGCGTGTCGGTGCCGACCTTCTACCGCTACTTCCCTGCCAGTGAGCGAGCGGACGCATAGACAGCAACCATAAAAAAAGGCCGGGTTGATCGCCCGGCCTTGGTTGCCTGCTGACGTGGTGCCATCAAAGCCGTGCTGCACGCGGCCGCCGCTCCTCTTTCTGCGTCTGCACTTGCTTCTGTGCCTGTTGCTCGGTGCGGACCTGGTGCTTTTCGATGGCCTTGCCGACCGCTGTTTGCACCTGGCGTTCCAGACCTTCAACGCCTAACGCGCTTTTGCTGGCCAGGTCGTTGAAGTCGGTGAACCCCTTGGGATTATCGGCCTGCTCACCAGGCGCAAAGATCGGGAAAACAGCAGTGCCGCCAACAGCCCTCGCGGCTTCCTTGGCCTTGGTTTTACCGGGGTTGTTTTTCAGCGCCTGGTCGTCGTCGCCGGCGATCACTACCGGCTTGTCCGGGAACTTGGCATGCAACGCCTTAG
>DASZCB010000142.1:0-2414 GCA_035943575.1 Rhodanobacter sp.
TCTGACAGCGACCCGTCTTCCGTGCGTCAGCGGCCTGCGGCCGCATGAGTCTTGCGGTTACCCTCAGCCGTGCCCAGGAAGGCATCGCCGCACCGCAGGTGATGGTCGAGGTGCATCTTTCCGGCGGCTTGCCGTGCACGAATATCGTCGGCCTGCCCGAGGCGGCGGTCCGCGAGGCGCGTGATCGCGTGCGCGTGGCGATCCAGAACACCGCCTTCGAATACCCCAACCGCCGTGTCACCGTGAACCTGGCGCCGGCGGAACTGCCCAAGGATGGCGGTCGTTTCGACCTGCCGATCGCGCTGGGCATTCTCGCCGCCAGCAGCCAGGTACCGCGCGAGAAACTGGACGATTGCGAATTCCTCGGCGAGTTGGCTCTGAGTGGCACCTTGCGCAGCGTCTCCGGTGTGTTGCCGGCGCTGTTGCGCGCGCGCGCGCGCGGCCGACGCGTGGTGGTGCCGCGCGAGAATGCCGCCGAAGCGGCCCTGGTGCCGGACATGGACGTACGGGTGGCCGAAACGCTGGCCGAGGTCTGCGGTTGGCTGCGCGGTGCGCACGAGTTGTCCACGCCGGTCGGTATTCCGAGCAATGGCGGCGCCCATGACGGCCCGGATCTGAGCGATGTGCGCGGCCAGCTGCAGGCGCGCCGCGCGCTGGAAATCACGGCCGTCGGCGGCCATCACCTGTTGCTGGTGGGCCCACCGGGCACTGGCAAGACCATGCTGGCCGAACGGCTGCCGGGTATCCTGCCGCCGCTGTCCGAGTCGGAGGCTCTGGAAACCTGCGCGGTGCTGTCAGTGGCCGGAGAGACCACCGATCTGGCGCACTGGCGGCGGCGGCCGTTCCGCTCGCCGCACCACACGGCGTCGGCGGTGGCGTTGGTCGGCGGCGGCTCGTATCCGCGCCCGGGCGAGATCTCGCTGGCGCACAACGGCGTGCTGTTCCTGGACGAACTGCCGGAGTTCAGTCGGCACGTGCTGGAAGTGCTGCGCGAGCCGATGGAATCCGGCCACATCATGATCTCGCGGGCGGCACGGCGGTCGACGTTTCCGGCGCAGTTCCAGCTGGTGGCGGCGATGAATCCGTGCCCGTGCGGCTATGCCGGCGATCCAAGTCAGCGCTGCCAGTGCACGCCGGATCAGATCCAGCGCTACCGCTCGCGCATTTCCGGACCGCTGCTCGATCGCATCGACCTTTGCGTGGAAGTGCCGCAGGTGCCGTTGACCGATCTCGGCTCGCCACGCGGCGAGCGTGACGAGGATTCCGCGACGGTGCGCGCGCGCGTGCTCAAGGCGCGTCGGCAATCGTTGATGCGGGCCGGTCGGCCGAATGCGGAAATCAGCACGCGCGAGCTGGAGCGCGATTGCGCGCTGGGCCCCGCCGAACGACGTTGGTTCGAGACGGCGCTGGAGCGGCTGGGTCTGTCCGCGCGCGCCTATCACCGCGTGTTGCGGGTCGCTCGCACGATCGCCGACCTCGATGGTGGGGCGGCCCTGCTCGAACGCGAACATCTGGCCGAAGCGTTGCAATACCGGCGGTTCTGAGCCGAGTGCGGGCGGCGCTATCGTAGGAGCGCACCTTGGCCGCAAGGGACTGCCTGCGGTCGTGCGCGATGCTCTTTGTCCTACTATGTAAGAGCATCGCGGACAGGGTGCGCTCTTAAAGGTGCTGTGCGGTTACGCGGCCGAGGCCTGCCTGAATTGCGCTTCCTCAGTCGAGCCGGTCAATGCGGTGGTCGAGGACTGGCCCTGCTGGATCGCCTGGGTCACCGCATCGAAGTAGCCGGTGCCGACTTCGCGCTGATGCTTCACCGCGGTGAAGCCACGTTCGGCGGCGGCGAATTCTTTTTCCTGCAGTTCCACGAATGCGGTCATCTGGCGGCGCGCGTAGCCATGCGCCAGATCGAACATGCCGTAGTTGAGGCTGTGGAAACCGGCCAGCGTGATGAACTGGAACTTGTAGCCCATCGCGCCCAGTTCCTTCTGGAATTTCGCGATGGTGGCGTCGTCCAGATTCTTCTTCCAGTTGAAGCTGGGCGAGCAGTTGTAAGCCAGCAGCTTGCACGGGAACTTCGCGTGGATCGCCTCGGCGAACTTGCGTGCGTCGTCCAGGTTCGGTTTGCTGGTCTCGCACCAGATCAGGTCGGCGTATGGTGCATAGGCGAGGCCGCGGCTGATCGCCTGATCCAGGCCCGGGCGCACGCGGTAGAAACCTTCGACCGTGCGCTCGCCGGTGACGAACGGCTTGTCGTTCTCATCGATGTCCGAAGTGAGCAGGTCGGCGGCATCGGCGTCGGTACGCGCGACCAGCAGGGTCGGCACGCCGGCGACGTCTGCGGCCAGGCGCGCGGCGTTCAACTTGTCGACCGCCTCGCGGGTCGGCACCAGCACCTTGCCGCCCATGTGGCCGCACTT
>DASZCB010000143.1:0-2977 GCA_035943575.1 Rhodanobacter sp.
CGATGCGCGACATCGGGTTCAGCCCTGCGCCAGCGCCGCGCGTTGCGCCACGACCAATTCGCCGATGCCTTTCTCGGCCAGCGCCAGCAATGCGTCCATCTCGTCGCGGCGGAACGCGTGACCCTCGGCGGTGCCTTGTACCTCGATGAAGCCGCCGCCGTCGTTCATCACCACGTTCATGTCGGTGTCGCAGCCTGAGTCCTCGACGTAATCCAGGTCGAGGACCGGCATGCCTTGATAGATGCCGACGGAAACCGCGGCCACCGCGCCGACGATCGGGTTGCGCTTGAGGTTCTCGCGTTTCATCAGCAGATTCACCGCATCGACCAGGGCCACATAGGCGCCGGTGATCGCCGCGGTGCGGGTGCCGCCATCGGCCTGCAGCACGTCGCAATCGAGCGTGATCACGCGTTCGCCGAGTGCCTGGCGGTTGACGCAGGCGCGCAGAGAACGGCCGATCAGACGCTGGATTTCCATGGTGCGGCCACCCTGGCCACCGCGCGCGGCTTCGCGCTGCATGCGGGTGTTAGTGGCGCGCGGCAGCATGCCGTATTCGGCGGTGACCCAACCCTCGCCCTTGCCGCGCAGCCACGCCGGTGCGCGATCCTCGATGCTGGCGGTGCACAGCACGCGGGTGTCGCCGAAGCTCACCAGCACCGAGCCTTCGGCGTGGCGGGTGTAATGGCGTTCGATGCTGACGGTGCGCAGCTGGTCGCTGGCGCGGCCGCTGGGACGGGTGACGGGATTCATGGGGTACTTCCTGACGTCGCTTGGCCGGATTGGGCAAGGCGGGACGGGAGAGTTTACCATTGCGCTCTTTCCCCACGTCCGGACGGCCACGATGATCCGCAGCATGACGGCTTATGCCAGTGCCGAAACCACCGGTCCCGCCGGCACGCTCAGTTGCGAGCTGCGCACGGTCAATCACCGTTATCTGGAGTTGAGTCCGCGCTTGCCGGACGAATTGCGCAACTTCGAGTCGCAGTTGCGCGAGCGCGTGGCGGCGAAGCTGTCGCGCGGCAAGCTCGATCTCACCGTGCGTCTGCGCGGCAGCGATTCACGTAGCGAATCGTTGCAAATCAACAATGTGCTCTTGTCGCGGTTATCCGAACTGTCGCTGGATATGGAAGCCCGCTTCCCGAAGCTGCGTATTGAATTCACCGAACTGCTGCGTTTCCCCGGCGTGATGCAGCAGGCCGAAGTCGATCCCGAAGCGCAGCAGGCCGCACTGTTCGACGTGCTCGATCGCGCGCTGGATGCGCTCACCGCGACGCGCGAACGCGAGGGCGAGAAGCTGGGCGAGATCCTGCGCGACAAGCTCGACAGTATCGAGCGCGTGGTCGCCGACGTGCGCGGCTGGATGCCGGAAATCCGCGCCGCGTTGCGCACCCGGCTGGAAACGCGACTGGCCGATCTCAGGCAGCCGGTGGAACCGGGCCGGCTGGAGCAGGAGTTGGTGCTGCAGATTACCCGCACCGACGTGGACGAGGAGCTTGACCGGCTCAGCACGCATATCAGTGAAACGCGTCGGGTACTCGGGCTGCAGGAGCCGGTCGGTCGGCGGCTGGATTTCCTGATGCAGGAATTCAACCGCGAGGCGAACACGCTGGGCTCCAAGTCAGTCGACGCGCGCAGCACCAATGCCGCCGTCGAGCTGAAGGTGCTGATCGAGCAGATGCGCGAACAGGTGCAGAACATCGAATGAACGTTCCGCTCGAAGGCACGCTGTTCGTGGTTGCCGCGCCCTCGGGTGCCGGCAAGTCTACCTTGGTCAACGCGCTGCTCGAACGCGAGCGCGCGATTTCGCTGTCGGTGTCGCACACCACCCGGCCACCACGCACCGGCGAGCTGTACGGGCGGCATTACTACTTTGTCGAACGCGCCGAGTTCGAGCGCGAAATCGCCGAGGGCATCTTTCTAGAGCACGCCGAAGTGCACGGCAACCTGTACGGCACCTCGCGCACATCGGTGCAGGAGCTGCTGGGGCAGGGGCGTGACGTGTTGCTGGAAATCGACTGGCAAGGCGCCGAGCAGATTCGTCGCAGCAAGCCTGATTGCGTCAGCGTGTTCATCCTGCCGCCGTCGCGTGCCGAACTGGAGCGGCGCCTGCGTGGTCGCGGCTCGGACAGCGTCGAGGTGATCGAGCGCCGGCTGCGCAATTCGCGCGGCGAGATCGCCCATGCGCATGAATTCGACTACATCCTGGTCAACGACGTGTTCGAGGATGCGCTGGCCGACCTGCAGGCGATCGTGCGGGCGGTGCGCTTGCGCAGCGCCTTGCAGTGGCAGCGGCACGAAGCGCTGATCGCCGAATTGCTGGTGGCCGAGGCCTGAGCGGCGGCCAACCGCCCGGATGCCTGCCGCATGGCCTTCGCAGCGCGCTTCGGCTACCTTGTCAGCTTCCCCCTCGCCATGTCTGCCCATGATCGATACCGTCCGCGCCATGCCCGATGACAGCACCCTGGTGCGGATCCGTGGGCTGACCACGGTGCTCAACGGCAAGACCATCTTCGACGCGCTGGACCTGGATATCCCGCGCGGCAAGGTCACCGCCATCATGGGCCCCAGCGGCACCGGCAAGACCACCCTGCTCAAGCACATCACTGGGCAGATGCATGCGGATGCCGGTACGGTTCACGTCAATGGCGAGAACGTGGCCGAGCTGTCGCGCGAACGCCTGTACAAGCTGCGCGAGGGGATCGGTTACCTGTTTCAGAACTCCGCGCTGCTGACCGATTTCGACGTATTCGAGAACGTGGCGTTTCCACTGCGCCAGCACACGAAACTGCCGGAAGTGCTGATCCGCAACCTGGTGCTGCTGAAGCTGCAGGCGGTCGGCCTGCGCGGCGCGGCTGGGCTGATGCCGAACGAGCTATCCGGCGGCATGGCGCGTCGCGTCGCATTGGCCCGCGCGATCGTGTTCGACCCGATGCTGATCCTGTACGACGAGCCATTTGTGGGGCTCGATCCAGTGGCG
>DASZCB010000144.1:0-2799 GCA_035943575.1 Rhodanobacter sp.
ATGGTTACAACGGCGGCTTCTACGATCCCAACTTCGGTCAGGCCACCGGCGCCGACCCGAACCAGACCCGTCGTTTCCAGATTGGCGCGCGTTACTCGTTCTGATCCACCCGCGGCAAGCTGCACTGCCGCTTCACCCGTCCGCCCGCAGACTGTGGGCGGACGTCTGGATGGTCAGCTGAAGCCGTGCGCAAGCACGACTTCAGCTGACTGCAACCCGCAAGGCACGGCAGATAATCCATGATGTTTTTCAACCGGCATGCATGGCTTCCCGCCCTGCTCGGCGCGACCCTATTCTTCGCGGCCCCGGCCATCCCGGCGCGACAGAACGATACCGTCGCCGCCACGCCAATCCGGGCTCCGGAAGTCCCGGCGCTGGTCAACGATCTCGAACAACGCACCTTCCGCTTTTTCTGGGACAGCGCGAATCCCGCCAACGGGCTGATTCCCGACCACTATCCCGGCGAGTCTTTCTCCAGCATCGCCGCGGTCGGCTTCGGCCTCACCGCTTACGGTGTGGGCGTGGAGCGCGGCTACATCACGCGCGAACAAGCGATCGAACGCACCCTCGCCACGCTGCGCTTCTTCGAAAACGCGCCGCAGGGCAGCAGCGAGGACGACGACAGCGGCTACCAGGGTTTCTACTATCACTTTCTCGACATGCACAGCGGCAAGCGTTTCGCGCGCTGGACCGAGGTCTCCACCGTGGATACCACCTTGCTGCTGGGTGGCGTGTTGTTTGCGCAGTCCTACTACGACCATGACACGCCGCAGGAACACGAGATCCGCACGCTGGCCGACCGCATCTACCGCCGCGTCGACTGGAACTGGGCGCAGGTGCGTGCGCCGCTGATCAGCATGGGCTGGACACCGGGCGGAAAATTCATTCCGCACGACTGGGAGGGCTACAACGAGGGCATGCTGGTCTATGTACTGGCGCTGGGCTCACCTACCCATCCGGTCGGTACCGACGCGTGGAGCGCGTGGACCCGCACCTACGCACGCAGCTGGGGCGAGTTCCAGGGCCAGCAGCTGCTCAACTTCGGGCCGCTGTTCGGCCATCAGTACAGTCATGTGTGGATCGACTTCCGCGGTATCCGCGATGCATGGAACCGCGCCCACGACCTGGACTATTTCGAAAACAGCCGGCGCGCCGTGATCGCCCAGCGCAACTACGCGATCGCCAATCCGGACGGCTGGACCGGCTATGACAAGAACGTGTGGGGACTGACCGCCAGTAACGGCCCAGCCGACGTCATCGTGGAAGGCCATCGCCACCACGAACGGTTCAACGGCTACACCGCACGCGGCGCCGGACTCGGCTATCACGTCGACGACGGCACCATCGCACCAACCGCCGCGGCCGGCTCGATCGCGTTTGCGCCGGAGCTGGTGATTCCCGCGCTGGAAGAGATGAAGCGCCGCTATGGTGCCGACATCTACAACGAGCATGGCTTCGTCGATGCGTTCAATCCCAGCTTCCATGTGCACACGGTGCTGCGCACCGGCAAGCTGATGCCGATGGGCTGGGTCGACAGCGAGCAGCTGGGCATCGATCAGGGTCCGATCGTGCTGATGATCGAAAACTGGCGCAGCGATTTCGTATGGAACGTGATGAAGAAGAACCCATACATCCGCAAGGGCCTCGATCGCGCAGGCTTCACCGGCGGGTGGCTGGACCAGGCAGCCACCCGACCATGACTCCGATCGCCACCATCGGCAGGCGCCGGCGCTTGTTGCGCGGCATGCTGATGGTGGGACTGATGGCCGGCATGCCCCTGCTCGGCAGCTGCGCCCGGCCGGCCACCGACAGTCGCGTACTCACGCTCTGGACCGTCGGCCGCGAGGGCGAGGCCATCCTCTCGCTGCTGCCGGATTTCGAACGGGCGCATCCGGACATCCACGTGAAAGTGCAGCAGCTGCCACTGACGGCAGCGCACCAGAAGCTGCTCACCGCATTTGCCGGCGGCTCCACGCCCGACCTTACCCAGCTCGGCAACACCTGGCTACCGGAGATGGTGGCGCTGGACGCACTGGAGCCGCTGCGGGCGCGCGTCGATCGTTCGGCCGTGGTCAGGCCGGACGACTACTTCGCCAGCATCTGGGCCACCAACGTGATCGACGGCCGCCTGTACGGCGTGCCCTGGTACGTCGACACCCGGTTGCTGTTCTATCGCCGGGATCTGCTCAAGGCCGCCGGCTTCGATGCGCCGCCGCGCGACTGGGCGCAATGGCGCCAGATGCTGGCCGCGCTCAGTGATGCCCAGCGCCACAGCTGGGGCATCCTGCTGCCCACCAACGAATTCGAGCAGCTGATGTCGCTGGCACTGCAGCAGCCCGATCCGTTGCTGCGCGACGGCGGCCGCTACGGCAATTTCGAGAGCGCCGGTTTCAAGCGCGCTCTGGCGTTCTACGTAGATACCTTCAGGCTGCACCAGGCACCGGTGATCACCAATGTGGAAGCCGGCAACCCGTGGTCGGAGTTCGGCCGCGGCGTCTACGCGTTCTACCTGTCCGGGCCATGGAACATCGGCGAATTCCGCAAGCGCCTGCCGGCTGCACAGCAGGACGACTGGTCGACCGCACCGCTGCCCGGCCCGGACAACGGCAGTACCGGGATCGGCTCGGCCGGCGGTTCCAGCTTGGTGATTTTCCGCGCATCCAAACACAAGGACGCAGCCTGGACGCTGATCGAATACCTGTCGCAACCGACGGTGCAGCAGCACTTCTACGATCTGCTCGGCGACATGCCGCCGCGGCGCAGCTCGTGGGAAGGCGGCGCGCTACGTGACGACCCGAA
>DASZCB010000145.1:0-11891 GCA_035943575.1 Rhodanobacter sp.
CCTGCAGCAATTGCTGATCGCCGGCGTCACTGCTGCCGTCAGTCTCGGTTTCGCGTTCTGGGTATCGCCACCCTTGATGCTGGCGGCGCCGCTGCTCGCAGGTCTTGGACTGCTGGCGTCACGTGCCTATGGGCGTGAGCAATCGCTGGTCAGTCGCCAGTACGTCGTGGACATGACGCGACTGTTCTGGCACAGCGAGGATTTTCCGCGGCGCCAGCGCCACATCCGCTCGTTCGGCAAGGAGGACGTGGAGAAGGAAAGCTACGGCGCCATTTCTGCCCGGCTGTGCCACGGCTACCGGCGTCAACTGGAGCTGATGGCTTCCGGGCGGCTGATGCTGGAGCTGCTGGCGACGGCAGGGATCGCGGGGCTGTTCGTGCTCGCCCATCGCTGGCGCGGCATCGACCAGTCGTCGCTGATTGCGGTGTGCCTGTTGCTAGGGCGCCTGCTGCCTTATCTGATGTCGACCCGGCAGAGTTTTCAGCAGCTGCGTTCGGCCGCGCCGGCCTTCGAACTGTGGCAGCGCTACATGCATCTGGACTCGGCCCGGTCATCCGCGGAACCGTTGCACACAGCGATTTCTGGTGGTGCGCTGCATATCGAGCGGATGCGGCTGATGCCACCAGCCTGCGGTCTCGATGTCGGCGACCTGGTTCTGGTGCCCGGCGAGCTGACCCTGATTTCGGGTGACTCCGGCATCGGCAAGAGCAGCCTGGTCGATGTTCTGGCGGGCATGATGGCGCCGGTGACTTTTGCGGCACGCGCCGGCGAACGGCCGATCGACTTTGACGATTACTGCGAACTGGTGCGGCATGGTGCCTATGTCAGCCAGAACGTCCGGCCCTGGCAGCATTCCGTGCGCGAGTGCCTGCTGTGGGCTGCGCCCGAAGCCACTGACGAGATGTTGCGCAGCGCGCTGCTGGACGTCGGGCTAGACAAGCGTCTGCCGAGTTCGCAACACGGACTCGACACAACGCTGCACAGCTCGTCGAGCCGGCTCTCCGGGGGTGAGTTGCAGCGGCTGCTGCTGGCTCAGGTCATTCTGCGACAGCCTTTTCTGGCCTTGCTGGACGAGGCTACCAGCGCGCTCGACGCCACCTCCGAGATCGTGGTTCTTTCTGCGATAAAGCGTCGTCTGCCGAAGACGATCCTGATCGTCGTGTCGCACCGACCCGGCGTGGCGGCGATTGCAGACCAGCGCCTGAGCATCGGCAATAACCTTGTTACTACGATTGCCGGGAAAGCTGACCTGCTGCGCACAACGCCATCGTTTGGTTCATCGGATCGTTTTGGGTCTTAGACCGGCTTTCGTTCCCGACTATCGCCGTTGGCGATGTCACATGTTTCGAAAGTAGATCCGTAGCGAGGCTGTTGAGCAATGCTCCTGCCTGAAAATATTCCGTCGGCGCACTCACACCGCTCAGCTGCAGATCTATGCCGATCTGCATGCCTGTCGGGTCGTGGGGAAATGAACCTAGCTTTTTGCAGCCATTCTCGAACAGGCAGTGCGGCTATATGCTGTATCGATGAGCCCGCGCCGTTTCCGCCAGATCGACGTCTTCGCCTCCGAGCCGTACCGGGGCAACCCGCTGGCCGTGGTGATCGACGGCGACGGCCTCGACGACGCACAGATGGCCACGTTCGCACGCTGGACCCATCTGTCCGAAACCACCTTCATCTTGCCTCCGCGCCACCCGCGTGCCGACTATCGGCTGCGCATATTCACCACCGCGCGCGAGCTGCCGTTTGCCGGCCATCCCACGCTGGGTAGCGCGTATGCCTGGTTGGCCACTGGGGGCGTGCCGGCCGTCGCCGGTATGCTGGTGCAGGAATGCGCGGCCGGTCTGATCGATATCCGCCGTGATGGTGAGCACCTGGCTTTCGCCGCGCCGCCGCTGCAGCGCGAAGGACCAGTCGCCGCTGACCTCGTTGAACGCATCGCACGCGGCCTTCACGTGGATCTACGGCAGATGCGCGCCACGCATTGGGTCGATAACGGTCCCGGCTGGATCGGGGTGCTGCTGGATTCGGCGCAGGCTGTACTGGATCTCGACATCGATCGCGTCGTCTTGCATGGCCTCGACATCGGCGTCATCGGCGCCCACCCTGCAGGAGGTCCCGCCGAGTTCGAGGTGCGTGCCTTCTGTACCGAGCAGACCGTGGTCGAAGACCCGGTCACCGGCAGTCTCAACGCCGCGCTGGCGCAATGGCTGATCGGCAATGGCACTGCACCGCCGCGCTATCGCGCACGCCAAGGCACCGCTATTGGCAGCGCAGGGCTCGTGACTATCGAACATGATGCCGGACGCACCTGGGTTGGCGGCAAGTGCCTGTCCTGCATCGAAGGTATCGTCCACATCTAGCCGATGCGGACCTGATCATCGACCATATTTACACCAGGCGTAGACCAGACAGCTCGTTCGATGGCGCGGCGCTCGTCCCAGTCGTCAACTACACCTTTGATCTTGACCATGCCGCCATCGTGGACATCAATGCTTATGCGGCTCGCTTTCACCAGAGCGTGCCGTTTCAGTGCGTCAAGAATGTGCTGTCGAACATCGACTACCTGCGTGGTCGGCATCAGGGTGATTCTGTTGATGACGCCTATGACACCCGAAAGTTTGCGAACTTCCGCTTCGGCAGCGTTGCGCTGATAGTTCCAGTTAACCTGGCCCGTCAGAGTGACCCAACCGTCTGCAACCTTGACACGTGCAGCTCCGTCAGGAATCCAGGCACTCCATGCGAGGATATTGATGGCGCGCAGGGCAATTTGGTCGTCATTGACCTTCTTGTCGGAGGGAAGGCGCACATCGATCTCCTGGGCAATGGCCTTCACACCTTTCACTCTCCAGGCTGAACGCTCCGCAGCGGTCTTCTGTGCGTAGGCCGGAACATGTCCGGTGAGGGTAAGGACCCCATTCTCGGCGGTCACCCCGATATTGGCCGCGTCGATGCTTGGCTCGAAGTCGAGTTCGTCGAGGACGTTACGGCACAATTCTTTGTCGTTCATGGCCAGGCTCCATTTTTTGTTTTTCCGACAGAGCTTATTGATCAACAGTTCGCTCAGGCTCCTGTTGATATGGATCAACAAACTGATGAATCGAATAATCCATTCATCCCATATCGAGTTGAGTCAGAAAATGCTTAAAGATATGAAGGAATACGTGCGCAGGGTTTGCTGCGGCCGCTGCGGCCGCTGCGGAATGTTGCTGAATATGGCGGATTGCCACATATGGTCATTCAGCTCGCCAAATGAGTGCTTCGTTTCGTGCTAGTGTCCTGACGTCATGGCAGCACAAGGTCTCCTGGAGACTTGGACAGAGCTATGCACGGTCGGGCGGTATTCCTATGAGCTTCAGCGCTAGTGTTCTCGACCTCGAACAGTTGCGCCGCAGCTGCGGCTCCTGCGCGCTGCATGAACTATGTCTACCTGCTGGTATCAGTGCGGACGATTTGAAACAACTCGATGCTGCGGTCAGGGGCAAGCGCACGCTGGATCGCGGAAGCACCCTGTACCGTGATGGCGACTCCTTCGGCGCTCTCTACGTGGTGCGATCCGGTTCGCTCAAGACCTTTGTCCAAAATGAAGTGGGTGATCAGCAGATACTCGGATTCCATTTGCCAGGCGAGATTGTCGGATTCGATGCGATGGCGTCGAATCGGCATGTCAGTCAGGCCGAGGCGTTGGAGCGTTCCAGCATCTGTGAACTTCCTTACGCACATCTCCAGAATGTAGTTAGCGAAATACCTGCCTTGTACCGGCAACTGATGCGCGTAATCAGTCGCGAAGTGATCGAGGAGCACAAACATCTGGTAATGATGGGCAAGCAGCAGGCACAGGAGAAGCTGGCGATCTTTCTCGAGAGTCTGTCGGATCGTTATGTCCGTCTGCATCGTGATGGCACGACGCTGACCCTGTCGATGTCGCGTTACGACATCGCCAATTATCTGGGTCTCGTGGTCGAGACGATCAGTCGTCTGTTCACCCGCATGGAAGAAATGGGCATTCTTGAGGTCAACCGCAAATTGGTCCGCATTCGCCGGCCTGACTTGCTTGCCAGTCTTTGCGGTGCAAGCAACATGGCGGCTTCGCGGCTGAATGACGCAGGCTGAGCATTGCCAGGCACCGTGCCGCGGCTAGCCACAACAGCGCACCCCTTCGCTTGCTCTCTTGCCCTGCGGCGTGACCCTGCGCGTAATTGACTAAGGTCAAGCTGGACTTTTCCCTCGTGGCGTACAAAAGGGTGTGCAGGGAGCCTTGTCACACTGCTTGTTCGTTCGATCATGGAACGGTTGCGCGAACATCCTCTTCCGGGGATAGCACCATGCCTGCCGCCACACATCAGACCAACCATGAAGGTACCTCCACCGCTCCTTTTGGTGCATTGGAAGGAACGCACTGGATCGAATCTCTCAATGACGGTACCTGGGTATTGATTCGCCCGCTCCGCACCGATGATCGCGAGCGCGAGGAAGACTTCATCAAGCGCCTGTCGCCGGAGTCGCGGCGCTATCGCTTTCTGGGTGCCTTCAAGGAAGCAAGCCCGGAACTGATCGACCAGCTGATGGATGTCGACTATCAGCATCGGATGGCCTTCGTTGCCCTGGTACATGACAACGGCAAACTGCGCGAGGTTGGCGTCAGCCGTTACAGCGCAACCGACGAGGACATGCACTGCGAGTGTGCCATCACCGTGGCCGACGATTGGCGGCAACGCGGTCTGGGTGTCCTGCTGATGCAGCACCTGATCGATCTTGCGCGTCGGAACGGTTACAAGCAGATGTACTCGCTTGATGCCGCCGGAAACGAGTCGATGCGGGATCTGGCCAACTACCTCGGCTTTCGCCGTCAACAAGATCCGGACGATTCCGCCCAGATCATTCACACCCTTGACCTGTGATCTGTCCATCCTCTTGAAGGGTACGCAATCATGTCCATGCATGCTGAAAAGCTCCATGCCATTTCGGATGATGGCCGGTCCGACGTGAAGCCGCTATGCGCACGACTGAATGACATCGTGGTGCTGGCGACCTCAAGTGACCCCTGGAGTCCGGCGGTAACAGCAGGGATATCACTTACCGCACGTTGGGGTGGAAACCTCACGAGTTGCTACATCGAGCCCTCCTTGCGGATGGTGGGTGGGGCAGATATGGAGCCGAGTGTGCTGGGGCTGTTGCTCCAGCCACACGGCGAGGGTGGGGGAGAGCGGGCTGCCTTTGCATTCCACGCGCACCGTTTTGGCGTACGTGAGGCCGCGTGGACTGTTAGCCATTGCGGTTTGGTGCCCACATTGCGACAGCTTGGGGCATGGCATGACCTCGCGGTGCTGGAGCGTGACATGGTCGAGGGGGCGCATGTGTTCGACATTCTCGGCGAAGCGCTGCTGGGCAGCTACATGCCGTGTCTAGTGCTGCCACCGCAATGGGACAAGGAGGTCGCCCTGGATCATGTTGCGGTTTGCTGGAACGGTAGTATCGAAGGCGCACGAGCGATCCACGGCGCGTTGCCATTCCTGCAGGCTGCCGGTGAAGTGATCCTGATCGATGGGGAGAAGCACACACTGGATGACACTGAGAGCAGCCTGCCGAGGCTGGATCCGTTGAGCTATCTCTTGCGTCACAAGGTTGCTGCCAAGGTGCGACATATCCATGCGCCTCCTCATCTGGCGGGTGAAGCCCTCCTGCAGGAGGCGCGGAACATGCACGCGAACTTGCTGGTGATGGGTGCCTACGGTCACTCTCGATTGCATGAGCGCGTTTTGAGGGGTGCGACACGACATATATTGGGGCACGCGCACATACCCATACTGATGCAGCACTAGATGCTCACCAGCATGATGATCTTATCTACCAAAGTAGAAGTCTCATCAGGATTGCCGCTCTTGCGGATGGCATTTCATCTTGCCGGATATGGCCACTGACCATTTTGAAGACGTCGCAGCCTTCACTCTTTCAAATGCAACGAAATTCAAGCTGCGGAGACGGTATCCGAAAGCATTTGGTTCGCGTCTAAGACGCGATTCTGCGGCCAACCCCTGAATCACGCCCACCTTATTGACCGCTCGCCAAGGCGGCGCGATGCCGTCCACGGCGCCTGCAGAACCGCAGATCGGCGTCGTCAATCGCTGGCAGTTCATCCTGACGTCGTCTTGCGGGACCTGCCAATCGGCAGTCGCAATGCGCTGAATAGAGATTGGAATCTAACCAACGGCTACTCTGGACGCTTTCTTGATCGCCAAGCGGGTCTGATCTTGTCAAAAAAAATGACACCATTACTGGAGCAGGCATTGACCATTGTCTTGAAGGCATTAAAAGTAATCGTCGCGAACAGTAATCGTCACATGTGCTGTCTATCGTGAGAAATCTGCTCTCTCGGCTTCATTGAAGGTCAGCGATGTTTTGCAGTGGGTATTAGAGATTGTCGCAAATTTCCCGACGGCAATCGTGACTGCTCAACGGATTCGATAGGTGGCGAAGCCTAGTGCAGCGTGCTCCGGTTATATCTTCACGCAAATTAAACAGCGCAGGGCCTATAAGTCCGGGAGCGGGCAGTGCCGTTCCTGGCCCCCGCTTGGAACCACAGGATTGTCGGTGCCGAAACAGGGGGTTTCCAATTGGTGAGTTTTAGATAGCTCCGCGGACAGGGCGGGCAGCGCATTGGCTTGCCTGCAGTGCCGTAGATTAACCGATTTCCTTGATTGACCGGGTTCGCCGCTTTGCGGCGAAAAGGTGTTGTTTTGTCGAAATAAACAGGGGAAAGCATTTATGCGTTTCATCACAATGCACAAATTCGGCATTAAAGTGCTCTGGGCAATTGGCATTTTATGTATCGGCGGATCGAGTTACGGACAAACTGCACCCACCTCGACCTATCCTCGCCCCATGACAGCCGAAGAGGCGCAGGATTACGCCCATGTGCTGAACATGGTCAAGCCCGGCCGTCCTTACATACTCAACTTGGCCGACCCACAGCAGCTGCGCTTCTCGCAGCGCGCCTTGGCAGTTGCTCACCGTACATCGACGAATGCACCCCAGACCTATGCGGCCGTGCATGAGACGCTGCAACGCGATCAGAAATTGGCGACGACAGCCAATCGCGGCGCTATGGCGCTCGCAGCCCGACCCCTGTCGGCAAGCACCGCCGGCGGCCCTCAGGACATCGAAACCATTTCGAACTTCGGAGACGAGGGCAACAGCGTCTACACGGCAACCGGCTATTCGTCGGTGCTTGGCGGCACCACGCAGACAACGATCACCACGCAATTGATCGACACCCAGACCAAGACGATCTACGCCAGCGCATCCAGCACCCAGTATGCCCAGGGCACCAACTTTCAGGTGCCGGTCACCGGCAAGGTACCGAGCTCCGCCAATCTCGCGGCGGTAGCCACCATCGTCAACGTCGTTGGCAATAGCAGCAACACGGCGGTAGTGAGTACTGCCGCGATGGTTCCCGCTTCTACCGGCACGATGACGGCGCCCAACTACTGCATTCGCACAGACCCGAGCAAGCCCGATTCCAACTGCGTGATCGATGGCGGAAAAACGCAGTACCAGACCACCAGCACCACGCTGGTGCCGAACCCGACCGCCATCAAGGTGTGTTTCAACCGAGGCAGCCAGCTATCCTGCGACTACTACAACAGCACGGGCCGTCCGGCCACCAGCGTGTTCTATCCCGAGGCTGGTACGGCAAGTTTCGGCACCAATACCATCGATGCCTCGTACCCAACGGTGGGCAGCTACACCGCGTCGATCGTCGACCCGGTCATAGGCGGCGGTTGCGTGTTCTCCGACCATCAGGCGTTGGGCACAGGCTGGAGCCTGGCCAACGCATCGACTTTGCAGTGGACTCTGCCCCAGCTTTCGATGACCAATCCAACCAACTGTCTCGGAGTAAGCGGGGGGAGGCCGGTCAACTTCAATTTCTATGTCGAAGTGCCGCTGAACACGGGGGCTGGCAAGAACACCGGCTACATCACGTTCACCAGCGCTTACCACCCTCCGATGCCGCCGGGCTATCTCGGCATCCCTGCCATTTTCCTGGAAGACAGTTGCGTTGCCGCCGGCACGCTGGTGCGTCTGGCTGATGGCAGCACCACGGTGATCGAAAAGATCACTGCCGACAACCAGCCGCAGGTGATAACGGCGGCGGGCGACAAGCGCACTGTGCTCGGCACGGCCAAGGGTGTGGAACTCCATCCCATGATTCGCATCAAGACCAGCCTGGGGCAGGAGCTGCTGATCACCCGGACCCATCCCGTGCTGAGCGTGAACGGCCTGGTGATGGCACGCGACCTCAAGGTCGGCGACAGCGTCAAGACGGAAAAAGGTGTGGCCAAGATCGTGTCCACAGCACAGGAGAAATACACCGGTCAGGTATACAGCCTGCGGCTGGGTTGGTTCAACGAAGCCAGATCCGATCGCCGCACGCACAGCGCCAACGGCATCTTCATCGGCGATTCCGTGTCGCAGATCCAGATGGAACAGGACGAGGTGGCGCGCCTGAAAAGCGACAAGACGGAAGTGCTGCGGCGCCTGCCCGACGACAAGTGGCGGCAGGAGTACCAGAACTTCATCAATCAGCACCGCTGAAGCGGCCGGCGGCACTGGAGACGTCAACGCAACGATACGTGTCTGCAGAAGGCGCATCCCCTGGCCTTCTGCGGGCGTAGCTCGTCATGTTGCACGTCTTCCGGTGCCGGTCGCGCCTCGCGCACAGCACCCGCAAGCCATCTGACATTCAAAGGACCTGCAAGCATGGCCGTGCCCACTATCCAAAGTGTCTATCTCAACGGCGCCAATCTGAAGGTGAGTTGGGCCACCGTGGCCGACCCCGCCATTACGCAGTACGTAGTGACGGTGTTCTTTGGCGTAGACAGCGTGTTCACTACGGCCACTTTCGCGCCGGGCAATCCACCTTTCCAGATAGGTAGTCTGAGTCTGCCCGGCGGCTTGCCGGATACGAACACCAGCTATTTCGTGCAAGTCAGCACCATGTGGGGCAGTAGCCCGGGGCAGAACGAAACCAGCCAGCTGGTACCGCTGATCACCCGACTGCCGGTGCTTAGAACAGGCTATTACGACGGCACCAATTTCTATCTCGAATGGGAGCCAAGCGAGCAGGCAAGTCAGGGTTATTTCCTGCAGATCTACGGCAGCAGCGGCAGCCCTTCCACCGGTACGGCGCCCACCGCGAACAACTGGTGGGGCATGATCCCTAATCCTGCGCTGCCGGCCGGGCAATCATGGAATGTGCAAGTTGCTGCTGCAGGCACGGTGGCCAGCAACGACGGCGACAAGGTGTATGCCGCCCTGGCGGCTTCGCCACTGTTGGCCTCACCGCAACCTAGCCTCGCCGGGCTGAGCGCACGCTATCAGCGCGATACCCAGGGCAGTTTCATCAATGCAACGTGGACGGCGCTGAGCGCATCGACCGGTGTGACGCGCTATCGCTTGCAGAGCTATGCACCCGATGGCACACCCGGCAGCTTTCTCGACGTGCCCGGCGCGACCAGTGCCGCAGGCACGCTATTTCTTCCTAGCCGTTTCGAACCCGGTTCCACTCTGCGCTTGCTGGCACTCAATAATGCCGGCATCGGTGTCGCAACCACAGCCAACCCGGTGCTCTCCACGCTGCCGATCCTATCGAGCGCTGCCTACGCCTCGGGCAACAGTGCTATCAGCGTGGCTTGGCAGGTGGGGCCGGACGCAGCCATCACGGGTTTCATGATCGAGGTCTACAACCTCGCCAACCCTGCACAGACTTATACGCAGGCAGTGTCCGGGGGCAGTAGCCGTAATGCCAGCTTCACCAGCCTGCCTGCCGGAGGTCTGGATGCCTCTCAAACCTGGGGTATCCGCCTGTGGGCTACCGGTGCCACCGGCAGCGTGCCGGCCGTCGGTGAAACCTGGCTATTGCCGGCGGCTGCGCCGACGATCTCTGCGCTGTTGTGCCAGGGGTCCGAATTGAGCGTGACATGGAGTCTGCCTGCAGCGGCGGCCCAACCCGCAGCCTATATGGTGAGTCTGATGGCAGGCGCCTCCGTGGCGGCTCGCTTGCGTGTGGAAGGCGGGCAGGCTACGCAGGCCCGCCTGATGGTCGCCGACGCCAGTCAAAGCTATACCGCGACCGTCGCGGCGATCGGACCCGATGGTGCGCAGGGACCTTTTAGTGCATCCGCCAATCCACTGGTGGCGACGGTTACCGGCTTGACGGCGGTCACCGACACCATCAGCGGCCTCTGCACGCTGTCGTGGACTGCGGTGGCCAATGCGAGCAGCTATCGCCTCGACTTCGGCAACGGCACGCCGGTGACGCAAAGCGGCACAACCTACACGTTTACCAATCCGCTGCCCGCGGAAGCGGACCTTGCGGTGTGCGTCACGCCCTTGGCCGGCTCAACCGGTCTGAGCATCGCTGGCCCGACCATGGCGCCACATCGTCTGCCCACGCAGCGCGCGCGCGTGATCCAGGCAAGTTTCAACGCGGCAGCCATGACGGCTACCGCTACCTGGGAGCCGTTGCCCGGTGCTACGGGATACCGCGTCGCACTGATGGCCAGTACCGGCGGAACGCTAACCGAACTGGCGAATGCAAGTGCGGCTGCAGGGGCAACGCAATGCACTGTCGCTTTTCCGAATGCATATAACCTGAGTTCGACCGTCAAATATCTGCTGTTGGTTCAGGGCGAATGGGCAGGTGATCGCGGATCGCAGGCCAATCAGCCGTCCATCTTCGATCCGGGCTTCTATACCTCGACCAGTGCGGCCAGCACGGCACCGCCGTTTGTGTATCCGGCAACCCTGATCACCACGGCAACGTCGACGAACAATGCGATGACGGGCGAGCCGCTGACGCTGTATCTGCCGGATATCGGTGCGGGACATCCATTGACCACGCCGCTGCCGGCACAAGGTGCTTTTGCGCTGGTGGCCAACACCGATACGTCGAAGAACAGTGCGGTGTATCCGTATGTACTGACCATTTCCAACACGGTGGCAACCAACAACCCCTGGACCTTTGCACCGGCACAAACGATCCGCACCGGATTGGCCAGCGATGTGCAAACGTTCCTCAAGAATGTGGAAGCGGCAGGTGCCGTGCCGTGGGGCATCGTGCTGCTTCAGCAAGTGCTGGCGCGTTCGTTGCCGCAGACGTTTGCCGAACAGTTGTACTACAGCTTCGGCCTGACCTTTCCCGGTGGAGGCGCGCCGCAAGGGTGTGTGGATCTGCGCCCCGGCATGGTGCTGCGAGTGGTACCCAATCCCTATCAAACCGTGCCGGGACAGACGCAAGGCTCATGGTTGACCGGTTATGTGGGTGCCGCCTGCATCGATTACGACATCGGCAGCCTGGTCAGTGCCAACGGCGCATGGAGCGCGGGTTTCGATACCTTTATCGGCCAGCTCGTGGGCAACGGCGCCCTGAGCGTGACCGCTCCGGTGGCCAACCCGAGCACGGGGCAAGAGCAGGGAGTGGCCGAAGCGGCAGACCTGTATTTCCCTGCTTTCACCCAGTCGTTCTACCGACTTTTCGTGCCCAATAATCTGTTGTCACCGAGCAGCGTCGGCAGCCAACGAGCCAGCGACAATTTCGTGCTCGCTGCCGCCGCCACCTTTGTCGGCCTGTGCAATGCCACCAGTGCACCTTCGGCAAATACGACCGTGGCCTATTTCCGAGGCCGCGCCGTTCTCAAGGCCTGTATGCGCGTGACGCTCGACGGCGTGGGGCAGGTTGTGCCCGTGGGCACCACGCTGGCGAATCTGCTCGAGCAGAGCGGTCGGCTGGCGCCAGCCGTGCCACCGCCGTTGGTGGGCGTGAGTATCGAACGTGGACTGGGCGGCGCCGTGCTCGATCCCAACGCACCGTCGCAGCCCGCCGGTGCGGC
>DASZCB010000146.1:0-3369 GCA_035943575.1 Rhodanobacter sp.
CAGATCCGCGACCCGCTGCACCACGGCCGCAAGGTGCTCACCGAATTCGTCAAGGCCGGCGCGCCGGAGGAAATCCTCTACGTCAGCAAGCCGCACATTGGCACGTTCCGGCTGGTGACGATGGTGGAGAACATGCGTGCCACGATCGAGTCGCTGGGCGGCGAGATCCGTTTCAGCCAGCGCGCCGACGACCTGTTGATCGATATCGACGCCGCTGGCGAACGCCACGTGCGCGGCGTCACCCTGGCCAGCGGCGAGCAGATCCGCGCCGATCATGTCGTGCTGGCACTCGGCCACAGCGCACGCGACACCTTCGAGATGCTGCACGCCCGTGGCGTCTACGTCGAAGCCAAACCTTTCTCGATCGGTTTCCGCATCGAACATCCGCAGTCGGTGATCGATCGCGCCCGTTTCGGTCCACAGGCCGGCCATCCGGTTCTCGGTGCGGCCGACTACAAACTGGTGCATCACGGCAAAGGCGGGCGCTCGGTGTACAGCTTCTGCATGTGTCCCGGCGGCACCGTGGTCGCCGCCGCTTCCGAGCCGGGCCGCGTGGTCACCAATGGCATGAGCCAGTACTCGCGCAACGAACGCAACGCGAACGCGGCGGTGGTGGTCGGCATCGATCCGGCCGACTTCGCGCCTTATGACAACAGCGGCAGCCCACTCGCCGGCATCGCGCTGCAGCGCGCGCTGGAAAGCCACGCCTATGTCCTCGGCGGCGAAAACTACAGCGCGCCGGGCCAGCTGGTCGGCGACTTCCTCGCCGGCCGCGCCTCGCGCGAGTTCGGCGACGTGCAGCCGTCGTACAAACCGGGCGTGACTCTCGGCAGCCTCGACAGCGCGCTGCCCGACTACGCGATCGCCGCGATCCGCGAAGCGCTGCCCGCGTTCGAACGCCAGATCCGCGGCTACGCGATGCACGACGCCATCCTTACCGGTGTCGAGACACGCACCTCCTCGCCCGTGCGGATCAAGCGCGACGACAGCCTGCAAAGCCTCAACACCCGGGGCCTTTATCCTGCCGGCGAAGGCGCCGGCTATGCCGGCGGCATCCTCTCCGCCGCGGTCGACGGCATCAAGATCGCCGAAGCGGTGGCGTTGAGCATCACCGCAAAATGAAACCATGATGGCCGATTGATTGCGCCGACCGTCGACCCTATCTAGAGCCGATCCGCAGCGTTCCGCGCTGCACATCTCTCGCGAAGGTCCACCGATGTCCACGCCAGCCACACCCGTTCCGGTTCGTATCGATTTCGTCTCCGATGTCTCCTGCCCGTGGTGCGCGATCGGGCTGGCTTCGCTGCAGCAGGCGCTGACCAGGCTGCAGGATGAGGTGACGGCGGAGATCCATTTCCAGCCGTTCGAGTTGAATCCGCAGATGGCCGCCGAAGGCGAGGATTCCACCGAGCATCTGGTGCGCAAGTACGGCAGCACGGCCGAGCAGATCGACGCAAACCGTGCAGCGATCCGCGCCCGCGGCGCGGCGCTGGGCTTCACCTTCAACATGGATCGGCGCAGCCGCGTCTACAACACGTTCGACGCGCACCGGCTGCTGCACTGGGCCGAACTGGAAGGCCGCCATCTCGCATTGAAGCAGGCGCTGCTGCGCGCCTATTTCACCGATGGTGAGGACATCAGCGCGCACGCCACGCTATTGCGGCTTGTCGATGAAGCGGGGCTGGACGTCGAACAGGCGCGGCAGATCCTTTCCAGCGAAACCTACGCCGATGAAGTGCGGGCACAGGAACAGTTTTTCATGACGCGCGGCATCCATTCGGTGCCGGCGACGATCATCAACAGCCAGCACCTGATTTCCGGCGGGCAGCCGCCGGAGGCGTTCGAGCAGGCGCTGCGACAGATCGCTAGCGCGGCGTAAACAAGCTCACGCGTCGACGGCGTGCGGCTCCTGCCAGTGCATGATTGGCGCCGGATCGCCGAGCAGGTAGCCCTGGCCCATCTCGCAGCTCATCGCCGTCAGCGCGGCATACTGGATCTGGGTCTCGATGCCTTCGGCGATCACCTGGATGTTCAGCGCGCGCGCCAGCGCAAGCACCGCCGCCACCACGGTGGTGCTGCTGGTGTTGGCGCCCTTGTCCAGCTCCTGCACGAACGCGCGGTCGATCTTCAGGATGCGCAGCGGCAGCGAGTGCAGATAGCTCAGCGACGAGTAGCCGGTGCCGAAATCGTCCAGCGCGGCACCGACGCCGATCAAGCGCAGCCGGTCGAGCGTGGCGCGCACACGCTCGGGGTTGTCCAGCAGCGCGCCTTCGGTGACTTCGACCACCAGCCGCGATGGCGACAGGCCGGTGCGTTCGAGCAACTGGATCAGGCGCCCGTCGAAATCCGCGTGGCGCAGATGCAGCGCCGAAACGTTCACCGTCATGAAGGTATCGGCGCGACCATGCTCCAACAGCAGTTGGCAGCTGAGTTCGAACATGCGCCAGTCGATCGTCTCGATCAGCCCGCTGTCCTCGGCGATCTTCAGGAAATCCAGCGGCCGCAGCACACCGCGCCACGGATGGTTCCAGCGAATCAGCGCCTCGTAGCCCACCACCGCACCGTCGCCAAGCCGGCAGATCGGCTGAAAATACGGCTCGAACTGGTCGTGCTGCAACGCCTGGCGCAGCTCGCCTTCCAGCGCCAATACGTCGACCACGTTTTTCGCCAGCGTCTCGTCGAACAACTCGAAGCGCTTGCGCCCGAGCTCCTTGGCGCGGTACAGCGCGATGTCGGCGTCGCGCAGCACTTCGTCGGCGGCCGCGTAATGATCGTCGCCGAAGGCGATACCCACGCTGGCGGTCACCTGCAGCTCCTTGCCGGCTACCAGCATCGGCACCGTCAATGCCTCCATCACGCGCTGCGCCACCGTTGTGGCTTCCGGCGACAGCTGCACGTCTTCCAGCAGGATCGCGAACTCGTCACCCGACAATCGCGCCACCAGATCGGGATGGCGCACGCAGCCGGCCAGTCGGTTGGCCACCTCGATCAGCACCTCGTCGCCCGCCAGATGGCCCAGACTGTCGTTGATGATCTTGAAGCGGTCGACATCCAGATACAGCAGCGCGCAACGCTGCAGCGGCTCGCACCGGATCACTGCCAGCACACGGTCGATGCGGTCGCGCAGATAGCTGCGGTTCGGCAGCCCGGTCAGTGAATCGTGCATCACCTGATGCCGCAGCTGATCCTGCATGCGTTCGCGTTCGATGATCTCCTTGCGCAGCGCCAGCGTGCGTTCTTCCACCCGGAGTTCGAGCTGCTCGTACGCGCGCTTCAGCGACTCGGCGGCGCGACGCCGGGTGAGGCTGTTGGTGATCTGCGAGGCGACGAAGCTGAGCAGCTCCTGATCGGCCGGGCCGTAGACCACGC
>DASZCB010000147.1:0-3623 GCA_035943575.1 Rhodanobacter sp.
GAGCGCCTGTGGAAGATCGACGCGCACCTCATCCATCTGGCTGCCGTCGCGATGTACATCGCTGAGCCCGAACGGGGTGGTGGAGGTATCGATGTCGCCGAGCATGTCGCGGAAGAAACGCGCGTGATCTTCCTGGCTGACGCCGAGGCGCACTTGTGCGACCAGATTGCGGAACGGCTGCGGTGCGGCCAGCGTGTCGCCGCGCCCTTCGACGATCGCTTGCATCTCGGCACCGATCGCCTCCACGGTGGAATGGTCGCCGAGCAGGTGATGCATCATCGTCAGTAGCACGCAACGGCCATCCGGTTCCAGCGCAATCGCGAATTGCAGCAGCGGCGCCTGCCTGAGATCGATGCGATAGACGCGCGGGTCGAAGCGGCTCGACAGATATTCGCTGGCGGTGCCTGCTTCGACTTCCACCTCGGTGATCTTCAACTGAGCCTGTCGCAGCACGACTTGTGCCGGCGTGCTCAGTCCCTCCCACACGAAAGCCGTGCGCAAGATGTCATGACGATCGACGACTAGCTGGATGGCGGTCAGATAACGATCCAGCAGCGAGCGATCAGTAAAGCCCAGTTGCGACATCGAAAGATAGGTGTCGCCTTCCGTACTCAGTTGGTGATGGAACAAAATGCCGTCCTGCAACGGCGAAAGTGCATAGATGTCCTGGATATTGGCGATGCCGCCGGGCACTTGCGCCACCAGCTGATCGATATCGGTCTGGTCCAGGTCGATCAATGGCAGCATGTTCGGCGTAATAGCCGTGGTTTGCGGCGTGATCAGGTTAGCCGGGGCCAGCACGTTGCGATGTCCGCCGACTGCAGCGGCCAATTCGGCCAGGGTGGGGGAGGCGAACAGGGTGCGTACTTCCACCTCCATGCCCAAGCGACGCAAACGCTCCATCAGTTGTACCGCCAACAGCGAATGGCCGCCGAGCGCGAAGAAATTGTCGAAGCGGCCGACCTGGGCGACGCCGAGCAATGCTTCCCACACCTGCGCCAGCTTCTGTTCGACCTCACCTTGCGGCGCAGCGTAGTTTTCGCGCGGATAGGCGTCGTCATCCGGGGCCGGAAGCGCCTTGCGATCGAGCTTGCCGTTGACGCTGAGCGGCAACGCATCGAGCATGACGAAGGCGGCCGGCACCATGTAATCGGGTAGAGTGTGGATCAGTTGATCGCGCAGCACGTTGGCGAGATCGGCGGAAACGGCATGCGTTGTGGCGACGACATAGGCGATCAGGCGTCTGTCGCCCGGCACCTCTTCGCGAACTACCACCGCGGCGTCGCGTACCGACGCATGTGATGCAATGCGCGCTTCGATCTCACCCAGCTCGACGCGGTAGCCGCGAATCTTTACCTGTTGATCGGCGCGGCCCAGATAGTCGAGCTGGCCGTCCTGCCGATATCGCACCAGATCGCCGGTGCGATACATGCGCGCGCCCGCGTCGAACGGATTGGCGACAAAACGATCCGCAGTGAGTGCACGGCGATGCAGATACCCGCGCGCCAGACCTTCGCCTGCGATATACAACTCGCCGGCCACGCCAACCGATACTGGCTGTAGCGTGGTGTCCAGCACATACAGCCGGGTATTGGCGATCGGCCGGCCAATGCAGCTGCCGCTTTCAGCTGCGGATATGTCGGCGACGCTGGACCACACGGTGGCTTCAGTTGGTCCGTATTCGTTGTAGACGGTGGTCTCGCTTAAGCCTTGCGCTGCGTGCAGCTCCAGCAAGCTAGGTGGAATCGATTCGCCGCCTAGCACCACGCGTTGCAGCGAGCGCAGCGCCGTGCCGCCGCATTCGAGCGCACTGCGATACAGCGCAGGGCCACTCAGCCATGCCTGCACCTGATGCCGTTCGACCAACGCGGTCAGCACGCGCGGATCGTGCTCAAGGCCCGCGGCAGGCAGTACAAGAGTGGCACCTGTCGTCAGCGTGTGGAGGATGGCACCGAGCGATGCGTCGAAGGCCACCGACGGCAATAGCAGCATACTTTCAACGCGAGGATAAACATGCTCGCGTGCCAAATTCGAATGCACGATCTGGCGATGCGCCACCGCGACGCCCTTCGGCCGTCCGCTGGAGCCGGAGGTATAGATCACATAAGCCGGATGGAAAGCGCGCAGCGGGCGACGACGCTCCTCGTTGCGCGGATTGTGCGTTGCGGTCAGTACCAGGGCTATTTGCTGCGCCGGGGTGTCGAGTGCGATGGTGAGAGGGTTGTCGCCAAGCTCCTCCGCCATCGACGCCATGGCAATCAGCGCACAGGGCTGCGCATCGTCCAGCATGTCGCGCAAACGCGCGGCGGGATGATGGATGTCTAACGGTAGATACGCCGCGCCCGACTTGAGTACCGCCAACAAGGCCACCATGGTTTCCAGCGAACGCGGCAATGCCACGGCCACCACGTCCTCTGGCCCTACGCCATGCGCGATCAGCACATGCGCAAGCCGATTGGCGCGTTCGTTGAGCGTGGCGTAGCTGAGCGTCTGTTCTTCAAAAATCGCGGCGATAGCGTCGGGTACCAGGGCCATACGCTGTTCCAGCAACGCGGTCAGCGTGATATCCGGCACCGGTAATGCGGTGGCATTCCAGTCATGCAACATCTGTTGCCGCGAAGCCGATTCGAGCAGATCGATCCGCCCGACGACCTGCTGCGGCCGCTCCGCCATCGCCTCGAGAATGCGCGTGTAACTCGCGGCAAAGCGATGGATATCCGCTTCGCCGTAAACATCGGGACGGTAGCTAAAGCCCAGCTTGATCCGTTCGCCCGGCGCCACCAGCAGGCCGAGCGGATAATGCGTGCTGTCACCGCCATGATGGCTGTGAAAGACGATACGCATCGCTTCGCCCTGCGCGTTGGCCGCAGCAGCATCGACCGGAAAATTCTCGAACACCATCACGGTGTCGAACAATTCGCCGTGGCCGGCCAGCCGTTGAATCTCGCTCAAGCTCAGGGAGGCATGTTCGAGCAGGCTAGCTTGTTGTTCCTGCAGGCGTGACAGCAGATCCTGGATCGATTCGCCCGCATGCATCTGCAAGCGCAGCGGCAGCGTATTGATGAACAGGCCGACCATCTGCTCGCTGGCCGCCAGCTCGGCCGGACGATCGGAGAGCGTGATGCCGAATACGACATCGTCGCGATGCGTGAGGCGTCCGAGCAGAATCGCCCACGCCGCCTGCACCAAGGTGTTGAGCGTGACACCGAGCTTGCGCGCTTGTGCCGTCAGGCTTGCGCTGAGTTCGGCCGGCAACCATACGACGAAGGTGACGGGCGTTGCCGGCTCAGTCGGCGTGTTCGCGATGCGAGTCGGCTCTTCCAGACCGTCGAGCACGTCCCGCCACGCGGCTTGCGCGGCGGCTTTGTCGCGCGATGCCAGCCAATGCAGGAAGTCGCGATAAGGCGTTACCCGTGGCAGTCGCGTCGCATCGCCGCGATGGCGATATAGCGCGATCAATTCCTGCAGCACGATCGGCACCGACCAGCCGTCGAGCAGAATGTGGTGGTGGGTGAACACAAGATGGTGGCACTCGGCGCTTTCACGCACCAGCGCAAAACGCAGCAGAGGCGATTGGCTTGGTTCGAAGCGTCGCTGCTGATCTTCGCGAAGGAATTCGCTCA
>DASZCB010000148.1:0-1790 GCA_035943575.1 Rhodanobacter sp.
CGATGCCAACAGCCCAGCCCGTCAGCAGCGCCCAGGGATTGAACCGGCTCGTGTAAAGCCCCAGCAGCACGGCCGGCAGCGTCTGGATGATCCAGATGCCGCCCAGCAATTGCAGCTGGATCGCGTAGGATGTCGGCAGCGCGATCACGAAGAATAGCGCACCCACCTTCACGATCAGCGAGAACAGCTTGGCGACCTTTGCCTCACGTGCCGGTGAACAGTCCGGCGCGAGATACTCGCGATAGATGTTGCGGGTGAAGAGATTGGCGCAGGCAATGGACATGATCGCCGCCGGCACCAGAGCGCCGATAGCGATCGCGGCGAAGGCGACGCCGACGAACCATCCGGGGAACATGTGCAGAAAAAGCGCCGGCACCGCAAAGTTGTTGCCGAAGGCCTTGAAGCCTGGCGCATAGGCCGGCATCGCCTTGACCCCGGCGGCGACCGCCATCGTGCCGAGCAGCGCGATCAGTCCCAGCGCGAAGGAATAGGCCGGCAGCACCACCGCATTGCGGCGCACGACCTTGCGGCTCGACGAACTCAGCAAGCCCGTCACCGCGTGCGGATAGAGGAACAGCGCCAGCGTCGAACCCAGCGCCAGCGTTGCGTAGCCGGCCTGCGGCCCGAGACTCGTTGCCGTCGCAGCGCCCAGGATCAATGTCTTCGGATCGGCCGCGGCGAAGATCTTGCCGAAGCCGCCGAGCTCGGTCGGGATGATGATGAGCGCCGCAATCACTGTGATGTAGAGCAACGTATCCTTCACCATCGCGATCAGCGCCGGCGCGCGCAGACCGCTCGAGTAGGTGTAGAGCGCCAGCACCACGAACGCGATCAGCAGCGGGAAATCGGGGATCGTGCCGACGCGCGGGATCGTCAGGTTCGGATTGATGCCCAGGCCCGCCAGCACCACTTCCATGCCGACAAGCTGCAGCGCGATATAGGGCATCGTCGCGATGATGCCTGTCACTGCGATGGCCAGCGCGAGCGTGCCGTTGCCAAAGCGGCCGCGCACAAAATCCGCAGCCGTGACATAGCCCTTCGCATGCGCCACCGACCACAGGCGTGGAAACACGGCGAACAGCAGCGGATAGACGAGAATGGTGTAGGGCACCGCGAAGAAGCCGGTCGCACCGGCGCCGAACAGTACCGCCGGCACGGCGATGAAGGTGTAGGCCGTGTACAGATCGCCACCGAGCAGGAACCACGTCACGATCGTGCCGAAGCGCCGTCCGCCCAGCCCCCATTCCGACAGCACATTCAAGTCGCCGCGCCGCCAGCGCGCCGCGTAGAAACCCAGCACGGTGACGAAGAGGAAAAGGATCATGAAGACTGTGAAGGCCGGAACGTTCAGCGAATTCATTCGCCGCGCTCCTCGGCCAGATAGATCGGCAGCAGCACCGCCGCGCCCAGGATGATCCAGAGCATCTGGTACCAGTAGAAGAACGGAATGCCCGCAATCTCCGGCGTGATGCGGTTGTAGAACGGCACCCACAGCACGGCGATATAGGGGATCAGCAACAGCAGATGGATCGGCCTGAACCGCGATCGCTTCTTCTTGCCGTCGTTCATGTCCGCCCCTGCTGTTTTTTCCTGCTTACGGGATTTGCTCCCCTGCTGTCATCCCCTCGCCGTTTCGCAGTGCAGCGACGAATTCCACACATGGCGAATGGGCGCACGCTAAAATCCCGGCGCTGATTTGGGGGAAGCATCATGCGCATTCTCATCGCTGGCCTGCTCGGCGGCATCGCCATGTTCATCTGGTCGTCCATCGCCCACGTCGCCACGCCGCT
>DASZCB010000149.1:0-7541 GCA_035943575.1 Rhodanobacter sp.
TTCGCCGGCGTGCAACGCGGCGAAGCACTGGCACGGCACTACGCCAGCGCCGACCTGTTTCCGTTCCCCAGCCTCAGCGAAACCTTCGGCAACGTGATTCTCGAAGCCCTGGCCGCCGGCCTGCCGGTGGTGGCGTATGCCGAGGGTGCCGCCCGCGAGCATCTGGTCGAGGGCGTCAACGGCTACTGCATCGCGTCGGGCGATGCATCCGCCTTTGTCGATGCAGCCGCCCAGCTCGCCAGCAACCCGGCCCTGATCAGACACATGGGTCGTGCCGCACACGTCGGAGTGGCCGGGCTGTCGCCGGATGCGGTGATACGCGATTTCGAAACCCTGCTGCGCGAGATGGCCGAGGAGAATCTGCATGAGCACGCGATCGCCGTTGCCCACGCCTGAACTTTCGCCAGGGCCGCGTTTTGCCCTGGATCGTCGCGTCTGCGTGATGGCCAACCGCTGGGGCGCCCGGCGTCTGGTTGGCCTGTTCTTCGGTACGATCAGCCGACTTGGCAATGGCGTGTTCTGGTACGCGTTAATGGCAGTGCTGGCGTTGGTCGGCGGTCACCGCGGGCTGGCCGCGGCCGCGCAGATGGCCGCCACCGGACTCACTGCGCTGCTGCTGTATCGCCTGCTGAAGCGCTGGACGCGCCGCCCACGGCCGTACCGGGTGTGCGTCGGCGTGATCGCACATGTGCCGCCACTGGATGAGTTCAGTTTTCCATCGGGACACACTTTGCAGGCGGTGAGTTTCACCATCGTCGCGCTGGCCTGGTATCCGCAACTGGCGCCGTTGCTGCTGACCTTCACTGCGCTGATCGCAGCCTCGCGGGTGATCCTCGGGCTGCACTACCCCAGTGATGTGCTCGCGGCCATCGCCATCGGCAGTTGCCTTGGCACCGTGTCGCTGTGGTTGATGCCGCCGCTGATCTGAGCATATCGATTTGAGTCGGTCGATTTGAACCCGAATTGCGCAGCATTTGCGCACGCCGTCACAAGCGCCTTTGCGGTCAGACAGATAGCGTACTTGTCCACAGGCTTTACCAGTCACGTTCCACAATCGCTGTGGAAAACTGTGGCGTTGATCGCCATGGAATCGGTTGGCGTACGCCACCGAGCGTCACGCGCCGCTGCGCATTTCCTGCTCAGCACGTAGCAAGTGCTTGATGGACAAGCAACGAACGCGGCTTGTCCACAGGCTTTACCGGCACGCTTCCACAGCGGCTGTGGAAAACCCCATGGCGAAAACGACGATGCCGCCTGACGGCGGCATCGCTTCTCTGCAGCAGCTGCGTCCGGTCAGGCGGCGCGCGATGCTTTCATCAGAATGCCGAGCAGGTCGGCCAGCTTGTCGCGCATCTCGCGGCGATCGACGATCAGGTCGATCGCGCCGTGCTCGACCAGGAACTCCGAACGCTGGAAACCTTCAGGCAGCGTCTCGCGCACTGTCTGCTCGATCACGCGCGGACCGGCAAAGCCGATCAGCGCCTTCGGCTCGCCGATGTTTATGTCGCCGAGCATCGCCAGGCTGGCGGATACCCCGCCGGTGGTCGGGTTGGTCAGCACGCTGATGTATGGCACGCCGGCATCACGCAAACGCGCCAGCGCGGCCGAGGTCTTGGCCATCTGCATCAGCGAGAACAACGCCTCCTGCATGCGCGCGCCGCCGGTAGCGGAGAAGCACACCAGCGCACTCTTGTCGGCCAGCGCGCGTTCGGCAGCGCGGGCGAATTTCTCGCCCACCACCGAACCCATCGAGCCGCCCATGTAGGCAAACTCGAATGCCACCGCCATCAGCGAGCGCCCCTTGAGCTTGCCGCTCATCGCCACCATCGCGTCCTTCTCGCCGATCTTTTTCTGGGTGGCGACGATGCGGTCGCGATACTTCTTGGAGTCGCGGAATTTCAGCGGATCGGTAGGCTCCAGGCTGGCCCATAGTTCCAGCGCGGAACCTTCGTCAAGCAACGCATCCAGCCGCATGCGCGCGCTGATGTAGTGATGATGGCCGCACTTGGGGCAGACCATCAGATTGCGCTCCAGCTCCGGCCGGTACAGCACCGTGCCGCAACCGCCGCACTTCTCCCACACGCCCTCGGGCACCGAACCCTTGCCGCCGTTCGGACTCTGCGGGCGGGTGCGCGGGTTCATGATTTTCTGCAGCCAATTCATCGCATCACCCTACCATTCGTGAGCGCACCGCCCGCAGGCGGCACGTATTCTCAATGCGCATCGAGCGCGGCACGGATCGGCGCGAGAAACGCATGGACCCGCACGGTTATTTCTTCGGCATCCTTGGCCCCGGCCAGCCGCTCGACCAGCGCACTGCCAATCACCACCGCATCGGCAAAGCCGGCAATCGCCTTTGCACTTGCCGCATCGCGAATACCGAAGCCCACTGCCACCGGCGCCTTCGCGCGGGTGCGGATATCCGCCACGCGCGCGGCGATATCGCCGGTACTCAAGTGTGCCGCACCGGTGATGCCGGCAAACGAGACATAGTACAGGAAACCCTCAGCCGCCTCGCACAGCTGCGCCATACGCACGGGTGCGGTAGTCGGCGCGGCGAGCAGGATCTGCTGCAGCCCGGCGTCGCGCAGCGGCTGCAAAACCGCAGACTCTTCCAACGGACAATCGACCAGCAGCGCGCCATCGACACCGGCCTGCACTGCTTCCTGCGCGAAACGCGCATAGCCGTGGATCTCGACAGGATTCAGGTAACCCATCAGCACGATCGGTGTTTCCGCATCACGCTGACGGAACGCGGCGACCCAGCCCAACACTTCGTTGAGTCCGACGCCTTTCGCGATCGCCCGCTCGCTGGCGTGCTGGATCACCGGACCGTCGGCCATCGGATCGGAGAACGGCACACCCAGCTCGATCAGATCGGCGCCGGCATCGACCAGCGCATGCATCAACGCCACCATGTGTTGCGGCGACGGATCACCGGCGGTGACAAAGGGAATCAGGCCGGTGCGATTGGCAGCCTTGAGTGCGGCGAAGCGACGATCGATGCGGCTCATACCTGCACTCCTTCGCGCGCGGCGATCGTATGCACGTCCTTGTCGCCACGTCCGGAGAGATTGCACAGCACGATGCCATCCTTCGGCATGTCGCGCGCCAGCTTGATCGCTTGCGCCACCGCATGACTGGATTCCAGCGCGGCCAGGATACCTTCGGTACGCGCCAGCAGATGGAAGGCCTCCATCGCCTCATCGTCGGTGACGCCGACGTAGTCGGCGCGGCCGGCATCCTTTAGGAATGCATGCTCGGGGCCGACGCCGGGATAATCGAGTCCGGCCGAGATCGAATGCGTCTCGGTGATCTGGCCGTTATCGTCGCACAACACGTAGGTGCGGTTGCCGTGCAACACGCCCGGCCGACCAGCGGCCAGCGACGCCGCGTGATGTCCCGTCGCAATGCCCTCACCCGCCGCCTCGGCACCGACGATGCGCACATCCGCATCGTTGAGGAACGCGTGGAACAGACCGATCGCGTTGGAGCCGCCACCGACGCAGGCAGTCAGCACATCCGGCAAGCGGCCGTACTGTTCCAGCATCTGAGCGCGCGCCTCGCGGCCCACGATCGCGTTGAAGTCGCGCACCATCAGCGGATACGGATGCGGGCCGGCCACCGTGCCGATGATGTAGAACGTGTCGGCGACATTGGTGACCCAGTCGCGCATCGCCTCGTTCAGCGCATCCTTCAGCGTCTTCGAACCTGAAGTCACCGGCACGACTTCCGCGCCGAGCAGCTTCATGCGGTAGACGTTGATTTTCTGCCGCTCGATGTCGACCGCGCCCATGTAGACCACGCACTTCAGGCCGAGCCGCGCGGCGACCGTGGCGCTGGCGACGCCGTGCTGGCCGGCGCCGGTCTCGGCGATGATGCGCGGCTTGCCCATGCGCTTGGCGACCAGCGCCTGGCCCACGGTGTTGTTGATCTTGTGCGCGCCGGTGTGGTTCAGATCCTCGCGCTTGAACAGGATGCGCGCACCGCCGACGTGCTGCGACAGCCGCTCGGCGTGATAGATCGGGCTGGGCCGGCCGACGTAGTGCTTCAGATCGCGGTCGAGCTCGGCGATGAATTCCGGATCATCGCGCAGGCGCAGATAGGCCTCGGTCAATTCGGCCAGCGGTGCCATCAAGGTTTCGGCGACATAGCTGCCACCGTAGTTGCCGAAACGGCCCTGTGCGTCGGGGTAAGCGTTGAAATCCACGATCTTGCTCATCTTGTCATTCGATCCGGAAGGCAGGAACAGCGGGGTGCGCTCCTGCGAATTCGTATGCCGCGCTGCGGCAAGCGATCATCTTAGCGGCATCCCTGGTTCCGGGCGAATCGCGGCGCCGCTGACCACGTCCACGACATGGACTCACAGGTACCGGCGAATGGTCTCTTTCAGTTTCGTGACCAGCTCGGGCGTGAGCGTGCCGAGTATGCCGCGACGTGCGGCAGGGATATGGGAAACCGGATCATCGTCGTTGAACACATAGTGATCCAGCAACCCCTTCCATGCGACCCGTTCCGCAGGCGGGAGCGACTTGAAGGTGAGGATGCAGTGCATCAGACAACCCAATGCCGTTTCCGGCACATAGCCATTGGCTGGGGTGTGCTTCCACCAGTAGTTCACTAGCGCGTTGATCCGCTCCAGCGACTCGACGTGATGCCACCACATCGGCGGGATGTAGATCGCATCGCCGGGCCGCAGCTCGGCCACCTGCGCCTCGGCCAGAGCCTGCTTCAAGCGCGGGAAACGCGGGTCATCCGGGCGATCGAGCCTGGCGATGCTGATCGCCGCACCGGTTGGTGCAAAATCCAGCGGCCCGACATACAGGTTACGCACTTGTTCCGGCGCGAACAGCGTGAAACGCCGACCACCACTCACGACACAAGCAATGTTGTGGTACTCGTCGAAATGGGCCGGCGTGGTGACCTTGTTGCCGATCCAGATACGCGGCTGGATGCCGTGATCGAGAAAAGGCAGCGAATGATCGTCCAGCAATCCCGGCAGGCACGCAGCAATCAGCGCGCTCTGCATCGCCAGACCCGGCGCATTTTCCTGGCGGCTGTAGTGCGCCAACCTCTGCAGGCCCTGCGTGACCGAGACGCGGTGATGCTCGTAGTTGAAGCCGTCGAAATTCGCGTTGTAGCCGATGATGCCGTCCGCACCGGATGGCAACAGCAGTGCATCGACCTCGCTGCCGTTATCCAGCGCCGCCAATCCCTGCGCGAACGCCGTGTCCGACTGACCCGCCAGTTTCACCAGCGGCCAGTCCCGGCACAGGCCACGAATGACCAGCGGCCGCTCGCGACCGACGATGTCGTCGAGCCCGATTGGCTGGCCGGTATCGCGATACTCCTCGATGACAGCGGACATGCTTTTCATTCCGCGTCGGCGGCGCGCACCGCACGGATGAAAGCGGCCAGCCTGTCCGGATCCTTGATGCCCGGCGATGACTCGACACCACTGGCCACATCCACTGCCCATGGTCGGGCCAGACGCACGGCCTCACCCACATTGGCGGGATGCAGACCGCCGGCCAGGATCAGCGGCTGGGTCGGTTCGCCCGGCAACAGCGACCAGTCGAATGCTTTGCCGCTGCCGCCGGCTTCGCCGACACCATGACCATCCAGCAACAAGCCGGCAGCGTGCGGATAATCGCGCAATCGCGGCAAGGCGGCGACGCCCTCGCCCATCGCAATGGCTTTCAGGAAGGGACGGCCAAACTGCATGCACCACACGTCGGTTTCGCCGCCATGAAACTGCAGCAACGCAGGTTGCACGTCCTCGATCACCTGCCGTACCAGACCTGCATCGTCATCCATGAACAACGCGACGGTGGCGACAAAGGGAGGCAACGCTACGACGATCTCCCGCGCCCGCGCCAGCGTCACCTGCCGTTTGCTGCGCGCGGTGAATACCAGCCCGATCGCATCCGCGCCAAGACGTGCGGCGAGCAGCGCGTCCTCGACCCGGGTCATGCCGCAGCACTTGATGCGGGTCATGGGCCGGCTCCGATCAGGCATACGTCTGCCGGCAGACCCCAGTGCGTTTCGTAGCGCGGGCCGATGAAGGTCAGGCCCGAGGCTGCTGCCGTCGGCCCTGCTACCTGGCGATCGGCGCCAGCCAGCAATTCGGCCATCCATTCGATGGACTGCTCATGACGGCCGATCATCAGCAGGGAGCCGACGATATTGCGCACCATGTGATGCAGGAAAGCATTCGCCTCGATGTCGACGAAGAGCTGCTCGCCCTCGCGCCGCACGCTCACCGCCAGCACTGTGCGGCGCGGATGCGCGGCCTGGCAGGACAGTGCGCGAAACGCGCTGAAATCATGCTCGCCCAGCAGCGCCTGCGCGGCCGCGTGCATGCGCGGCGCGTCCAGCGGCAGGCGTTCCCAGGTGACATAACGCGCATCCAGTGCCGCACGCACCGGCCGGTTGAGGATGTGATAGCGGTAACGCCGGCTGCGTGCCGCATAGCGCGCGTGAAAACTTTCCAGTACCGGCTGCGCCCACAGCACGGCCACGCTGATGGGCAGATTGGAACAGGTACCGAGAATCCAGCCACGCATGTCGCGCTGTGCCTCGGTGTCGAAATGCACGACCTGGCAACGGCCATGCACGCCGGCATCAGTGCGACCCGCGCAGCTGACTTCGACCGGATGCGCGGCGACCCGCGACAATGCCTGCTCCAGCTTCGCCTGCACGCTGGGGCCATCCTTCAGCCGCTGCCAGCCGAAGAAGTCGGTGCCGTCGTATTCGATGCCTAGAGCAATGCGCATGACGTCGTGCAATGGTTCGATGAAAGACGCTGAAGATTAGCAGCCCGCAACGCAATCGGGCCGGCAAAAGCCGGCCCGACGGATCATGCAGGCGTTGTTACACCAGAATCAGTGCAGGCCTTCGAGCAGGCGTTTGGCGGTGTCACGCTGCATCTGGCTGCCTTCCTTCATCACTTCACCCAGCATGGCGCGGGCGCCATCGGCGTCACCCATGTCCAGGTAGGCACGGGCCAGGTCGAGCTTGGTGTCGACCGGATCGTCGTTGAACTCGCCCACGTCATGGCCGTGATCGCTGGCCTGATGTGCGTTGTCCGACTCGCCGAAGCGCCAGCTCGAAGTCGCTTCCGCGGCCGGCGCATGCGTGTCCGCTGGCGGCGGCACAACCTCCGCAGTGGCGTCCGCTACCGACGAGTGATCCGTCGCCGATTCGGCGACGGTCGGCCGGGTCAGGTCGAAGTTGAAGTTGTATTCACTGACCTTCTTCGGTGCGCCTGACGGCAACGGCGGCATCGACGACGGCACAACGGTGGACGCAGTGCCCCCGTGCGCATAGTCGTCGATATCGAATTCGCGACGGGCTTCCGTCTCCTCATGCATCGGCAACTCGGGGTGATGGTCGAACAACGGATGACCCGGCACCAGATCCTCACCCATGTGCATCACGTCCTGCCACTCGTCCTGCTGCGGATCGGTGATATGGGCATGCATGGCCTCGGCCGCCGCCTCGAAGTGGTCGACGTCGCGCCGCGAGTAATACAGCGTGAC
>DASZCB010000150.1:0-7468 GCA_035943575.1 Rhodanobacter sp.
TTAACTCCCATCCGTCGGTGTTCGAACGCGCACATCCGCCGGGGCATTTCACAGGTTCGGCGTGGCTGGTCAGTGCGGATGGCGCGCGGGTGCTGCTGATGCATCACCGAAAGCTTGATCGGTGGCTACAGCCGGGCGGTCACGCCGACGGCGATACCGATCTGGCGCGAGTGGCGTTGCGTGAGGCGCAGGAGGAAACCGGCGTGATCGATCTGCGTGTCGAAGGCGGCATCTTCGATATCGATCGGCATCGCATTCCGGCACGCACCAGCGAACCGGAACACTGGCACTACGACGTGCGCTATGTGTTGCGTGCCGGCACGGATGAGCGCTTCACGATCAACCCGGAATCACATGCACTGGCATGGCGGTCGGTGGCTGAGATCGCGGACGAAACCAGCTTCGACACCTCGCTGAGGCGGATGGCGCACAAATGGCTGGCGCGAATGGGTGTCAACGTCTAGCCGTACTTTGCCGGTGCCTGATTGAGATGCCCGCACGCACCGCAGGTACGCGCCTCGCGTGAGCCGTAAAAGCGATCGAACACCGGCGGGAAATCATGTTCGATGCTGTCGAGCACGAAATATTCCTCGAACAACTTGTGGTTGCAGCGTTCGCAGAACCACAGTAGGCCGTCCTTTTCGCCAGCAATGCGGCGACGCTCGATCACCAGTCCGATCGACGCGGGCATGCGCTGTGGCGAGTGCGGCACCCGCGGCGGCAGGTAGAACATCTCGCCGGCGCGAATCGGAATGTCGCGCGCCTGCCCGTCGTCCTGCACCTTCAGTACCATCTCGCCCTCGATCTGGTAGAAGAATTCGGGGCCTTCGTCGTGATGGTAGTCGGTGCGTGCATTCGGGCCACCGACGATCATGATGATGAAGTCGCCGTCGACGATGCACTTGTTGCCGACTGGCGGCTTCAGCAGGTGGCGGTGTTCGTCGATCCAGCGCTGCAGATCAATCGGTGGCAGCAAGGCCATGGCGGCAGTCCCTGGAAAAGTAGCGAACACCATAGCGCTGCCGCCACCGCAAAAAAAGCCGTGGCAGCTCAGACTTCCAGCGTGGCGAGATCGCCTTTCTCTTCCAGCCACGCCTTGCGGTCACCCGCACGCTTCTTCGCCAGCAGCATGTCCATGAGCTTTGCGGTGCCGTCGTCATCGCCGATGGTCAGCTGCACCAGCCGGCGCGTATCCGGATGGATGGTCGATTCGCGCAGCTGCGGCGGATTCATCTCGCCCAGACCCTTGAAGCGGGTGGTGCTGACCGCACCCTTCATCTTCTCGCGTTCGATCCGCTGCAGCATCGCCTGCTTCTCGCTTTCGTCGAGGCAGTAGAACACCTGCTTGCCCACGTCGACGCGGAACAGCGGCGGCATCGCTACGAAGACATGGCCCTCGCTGACCAGCTTGGGGAAGTGCCGCAGGAACAGCGCCGCCAGTAAGGTGGCGATGTGCAGGCCGTCAGAGTCGGCGTCGGCGAGAATGATCACCTTGCCGTAGCGCAGGCTGGACAGATCGTCCTTGCCCGGGTCGCAGCCGATCGCCACGGCGAGGTTGTGCACTTCTTCCGATGCCAGCACCGAAGTCGATTCGACTTCCCAGGTGTTGAGGATCTTGCCGCGCAGCGGCAGGATCGCCTGGAACTCCTTGTCGCGCGCCTGCTTGGCGCTGCCACCAGCGGAGTCGCCTTCGACCAGGAACAGTTCGGTGCGGGTGAGGTCGGTGGCGGTGCAGTCGGCCAGTTTGCCGGGCAGTTGCGGGCCCTGGGTGATCTTCTTGCGGACGATCTGCTTGGCCGCCTTCAGGCGTGCGCTGGCGCGCTCGATCGCCAGTTGCGCAATCCGCTCGCCCATGTCCACGTTCTGGTTGAGCCACAGGCTGAAAGCATCGTGGATGACGTTCTCGACCATGCCGGCGGTCTGCCGCGAGGACAGCCGCTCCTTGGTCTGGCCGGCGAACTGCGGATCCTGCAACTTGGCCGAGAGCACGAAGGCAAGCCGTTCCCACACATCTTCCGGTGCCAGTTTGACGCCGCGCGGCAGCAGGTTGCGGATCTCGCAGAACTCGCGGATCGCGGTGGTGAGGCCGGTGCGCAGGCCGTTGACGTGAGTGCCGCCCTGCGCGGTGGGGATCAGGTTGACGTAGCTTTCCTGCACCAGCTCGCCTTCCGGCAACCAGGCCAGCGCCACTTCCAGACCTTCGACATCGCGCGCCATGTGGTGCACGAACAAGTCGTTCGGCAAAGCCTCGGTGCCGTCGAGTTCGCCGCGCAGGTAATCGCGCAGGCCATCCTCGTAATGCCATTCGACGACTTCGCCGCTGGCGACATCGGTGAGCTTCACGTTGAGGCCGGCACACAGCACCGCCTTGGCGCGCAGCAGATGCTTGAGCTTCGACAGCGAGATCTTCGGTGAATCGAAATACTTCGCTTCCGGCCAGAAGCGCAAGGTGGTGCCGCTGCGCTTCTTCGGCACGCTGCCGATGACTTCCAACGGACTGATCTTGTCGCCGTGCGCGAATACCATCCGGTATTCGGAGCCGTCGCGACGGATCGTCACTTCCACCCGATCGGACAATGCGTTGACCACGGAAACACCGACGCCGTGCAAGCCACCTGAGAAGTTGTAGTTCTTGCCGCTGAATTTGCCGCCCGCATGTAGCCGGGTCATGATCAGTTCGACGCCGGACACACCTTCTTCGGGGTGGATATCCACCGGCATGCCGCGGCCGTCATCACTCACTTCCACCGAGCCGTCGTCGTGCAACACCACCTCGATGGAGCTTGCGTGACCGGCCAGCGCCTCATCCACTGAGTTATCCACCACCTCCTGCACTAGATGGTTCGGGCGGGTGGTGTCGGTGTACATGCCGGGGCGGCGTTTGACCGGATCCAGGCCGGAGAGGACTTCAATATCGGCGGCGTTGTAGCGACTGCTCATGCGTGTGTTTCGGATGGTTCAAGACAGCGAAGCATGGGGCGCGCGGGCGGGCAGGGTCAAGCCGATCAGCGGTAACCCTGTGCCTGCAGCGAGAACAGGTGCGCATAGTGACCGTCCAGCGCCATCAGCTGTTCGTGGCTGCCGCGTTCGATGATACGGCCGTCCTGGATCACGATGATCTGGTCGGCCATGCGTACTGTGGAGAAGCGGTGCGAGATCAGGATGGCGATGCGGTTGCCGGCCAGATCGCGGAAATGCTCGAAGATGGTCGCCTCGGCGGCGGCATCCATCGCGGCGGTGGGTTCATCCAGCACCAGGATGTCCGCGCGCGAGCGCATGAAGGCACGGGCCAGCGCGATCTTCTGCCACTGTCCGCCGGACAGTTCGCGCCCGTCGCGGAACCACTTGCCGAGCTGGGTATCGAAGCCGGCCGGCAGGCTGTCGATGAACTCGCTGGCCATGCCCTTGTCGCTGGCTTCGCGCCAGCGTTGCGCGTCCTCGAAATGCGTGACGTCGCCGGCACCCACGTTCTCGCCCACGCGCATCTGGTAACGCGCGAAATCCTGGAAGATCACGCCGATGCGCTGCAGCAGGGTGCTTTCTTCCCAGTCGCGCAGGTCGGTGCCGTCGAGCAGGATGCGGCCGCTGTCCGGCGAGTACAGCCGGGTCAGCAGCTTGATCATGGTGGTCTTGCCGGAGCCGTTCTGACCCACCAGGGCCAGCGATTCGCCGGGTCGGATATGCAGGTTGATGTCGTGCAGTGCCGGTTCCGAGGCACCGGGATAGGTGAAGCTGACCTGTTCGAAACGGATGCCGTCGTCGGGCTTCGCGCCGCGCTGGGAAGTACCCACCGACGGCGGCACCGGCGTTTCGAGATACTCGTACAGGGTCGACAGATACAGGTTGTCCTCGTACATGCCGCCGATCGCCGACAGCATCGCCGACACCGCCGACTGGCCCTGGCGGAACAGCATCAGGTACATCGTCATCTGACCTAGTGTGATGCGGCCGACCACCGTGGTCGCGGCGATCCATGCATAGGCGCCATACAGCGTGATCGTGCCCAGCAAGCCCAGCCCGAAGCCCCAGCTTTCGCGGCGAACGGTGAGGTCGCGGTCGTCGCTGTAGAGCTTGTCGAAGATGCCGCGGTAGCGCTCCAGCAGCAGCGGACCGAGGCCGTAGAGCTTCACTTCCTTGGCATGGTCCTCGCGTGCCAGCACGGTTTCCAGATACAGCTGCATGCGCGTTTCCGGCGAACGCCAGCGGAACAGCCGGAATGCATCACCGGAAAATTTCGTTTCGGCCAGGAATGAAGGCAACCCGGCGAGCAACAGTACGGCTACAGCCCACGGCGAGAACTGGAACAGCAAGGTGCCGTAGCTGATCAGGGAGATCGCGTTCTGGCCCAGCCCGAACGTGCGGGTGACCAGCGACAGCGGCCGGCTCGACGCCTCCCGTCGGGCACGAGTGAGCTTGTCGTAGAACTCCGAATCCTCGAAGTGCGCCAGCTCCAGGGTCAGCGCCTTCTCCAGGATCATCACGTTCACGCGCTGCCCCAGCTGCGCACGCAGCAGCGACTGGCACAGCGACAGGCCGCGCTGTGCACCGGCCAGCGCCGCCACCAGCAGGCCTTCCAGCGCCACCCATTCGAATACCGGCCGCAGCGATGGATGGCTGCCGGATGTCCACAGGCGGCTGGCATTCACCACCGCATCGACGATATGCGCACCGACGTAGGCCACACCGGCCGGCAGCAGACCGGCGGTGAGCGTCAGCAGCGCCAGTGCGATCGTCAGCGCGCGACTGGTGCTCCACACCAGCTCCAGCGCGCGTCCGCTGTAACGGAATACGCCCAGGAAGCTGCGGCTGAGTTCGGTCGATTCGGCGGGCGTTGAAGAGGCGTGGGGCGGCACGTGTGGAGATCGTCAGGGCGAACGCGCGACCGGCGCGGAAATCCCGAGATGGGGGTGGTGCCGCTCCACGCAAGTCAGCCAGCGACTCGACTAATGCAGCTGTACCCCCACCACTTGCCGATCCGGCTGGTATAGCGCCGGGAACAACTGTTTGAGATGCGCCACCTTGGGTGCATCGTTGATGACGATGTACGGGTTGTACGGATGCTCGCTGAAGTAATGCTGGTGGTACGCCTCGGCCGGATAGAACGCCTTCAGCGGCACCACCTGGGTCACGATCGGTGCCGGGAAGGATTTCGCCGCAGTCAGCTGTGCGATGTAAGCGGTGGCGGTCTGCTTCTGCTCGTCGTTGCCGAAGAAAACCACCGAGCGGTATTGCGCGCCGCTGTCCGGACCCTGCCGGTTGAGTTCGGTCGGATCCAGTGCGATCGAGAAAAATACCTGCAGCAAGGTACCGTAGCTGACCTGCTTCGGATCGAACTGTATCTGCACCGATTCGGCGTGACCGGTATTGCCCTCACTGACCTGTTCGTAGCTCGCGGTAGCGGCGCTTCCACCGGAATAGCCGGCCACCACCTTTTGCACGCCCTTGACGTGCTCGAACACCGCCTCGATCCCCCAGAAGCAGCCGCCCGACAGCACGGCAATCTGCTCGCCATGGCCGGCAGTTTTTACCGCATCCACGGTGGGAGGTGGCAGCGCCATGGCATCGCTGGCGGCGGACACCGGTTGGCAGGCACTCATCGCCATCATCAGGGCGGCAAGCGGAACAAGAGAGAAGACGGTGCGACGGATCATGGGAAACCTCGCTGGCAAGAATCGTTCGTACAGCGGACTCGTAACTGTCTTTCGCTGATGGGCTGGTTCCGGTTACCTGTGGAATTCGCGCTTTCATGGGAGTGAGAAAGCGCGAGAGCATCTCTAGGCATCGATGGCCGGCCGGTTATTATTATCGGCTGCAATTGCCAAGGAGTATGCGATGCAACACCACATCGATCTGGACACCTACCTCCGGCGTATCGGCTGGCATGGCGCTGCTGTTGCCGATCTGGCGACCCTGCGCGCGCTTGTTGCAGCGCATGCGGCCACGATTCCGTTCGAGAATCTCAATCCACTGCTCGGCGTCCCGGTGGATCTTGACCTTGCCGTGCTGGAGCAGAAACTGCTGCGCGATGGTCGCGGCGGCTACTGTTTCGAGCAGAACCTGCTGTTTGCCGATGTGCTGCAGACGATCGGCTTCGAGGTATCGGGGCTGATTGCGCGCGTGCTGTGGCGTCAGCCGGAGGATGCGATCACCGCACAGACCCACATGCTGCTGCGTGTCGAGCTGGACGGTGAAAGCTGGCTGGTCGATGTCGGGTTCGGTAGCCAGGTGCTCACCGGAGCGCTGCGTTTGCAGGCAGACATCGAACAGTCCACCGGACATGAGTCGTTCCGGCTGGTCGTGGTGGATGGCGACTGGCGCATGCAGACGCTGATGCATGGACAGTGGCTGTCGTTGTATCGCTTCGATCTTCGACCTAGCCAGCCGGTCGACTACGTGGTGTCCAACCACTACGTGTCCACGCATCCGGCATCACGTTTCTTGTGCAACCTGATCGCGGCGCGCACCACCGCCGATCGACGTTTGACCCTGCTTAACCGTGAATTCACGATACGCCGGCTTGGCCATGAACCCGAGCGGCACACGCTGCACGGCAGTGCCGAAATCCGTCGCGTGCTGGAGCAGGAATTCCTGTTGCGTCTACCCGGGTTCGTTGGTCTTGATCAGCGGCTGGACAGCCTTCCGGCTTAGGCTTCCGGATCGGCCAGCACGTGGATTTCCACGTCGTCGATGGTGACCAGCTGGCCCGCGTGGATCTTGCAAGTCTTGCGCAGCTCGATGGTGCCATCGACCTTCACCGCGCCGGTGGCGACGATGGCCTTGCCGGCGCCGCCGCTGTCGCACAGGCCCGTCAGTTTCAACAGCATGTTGAGCTCGACGTAGCTGCCTTCCAGTTCAAAATCGATGATTTGCATGGGAATCCGGAATAAAAGGGCTGACAAGGGTGACACGCTTTTCAGGCGGGCAGGTGGCCGTCGTCGAAGGCGCTGTCGGGCAGCGCAAGAAACGCGAACCATGGCGTGTCGTTATCGTTGCCGAATGTGGTCGCGTCATCGAGGATGCCGAGCAGGATATTGAAGTCCGCTTCGGCGGCGTGACGCAGATCGTCGGTGTGTTCGAACAGCAGCACGTAGCCCCAGGCGGGGACCCAGCCAAGATCGCGCAGGCAGTCGGCCAGCGCATCCCAGTTGTGGCCGAACGTGGCAGGCAGTTGCAGCGTCACGGCGAGACGTCGCAGCAGTTCATCCTTGTCGTGGCAGCCGGCCAGATCAGTGCGGCACACGCGCAACTCGTCGCGCGCGGCGGCCCTGGCCAGGCGGTCGAGATCGTTGACGCCAACGAAGTACACGCCGTTCTGCGTCGGCTTGGTCAGATCCAGATCGAAACCGTGTGCGCTCATCGGTTCATCTCGAAGCGGCGGAAGCTGCGGTAGTGATCGTCGGTGTAGTACCAGGCCACCGGCGGCGTGCCACCAGTGATGATGCGCCGCGCACCGCGAGTTTGCGCACCG
>DASZCB010000151.1:0-1552 GCA_035943575.1 Rhodanobacter sp.
AACGTCCGGATGCGAGAGGTCGAGGCGGCCACTGGCATCGAGGCAATAGCCCTTCTCCGTGACCGTCATGGTGACAAGTCTGATGGCCGGCCGTTCGAACAACGCCCGGATCTTCGCACCATCCGCCTCCCCGGTCAGATAGCCGCGCAGTGAGCCCAGCACGCGGTACTGGGTTGGCGTGCCCAGCTCTGCCAGCGTGTAGAGGTTGTCCTGTGCCGCCAGACCGTCCGCCAGCGCCCCGCTGCGCAAAGCGACGCCCGCGATACCCCAGCGCGGATCGCATTCGAGCAGATCGTCGACATAGGATGCGATATGCGCGCGGAAGAACGCACCCGGCCCGAAATGCACGATGCCGGTCGAGAAGGCATCGAGATCATAGCGCGGCCGCCTGATGGGTTCAGGCATATCGCCAAGCGTGCGGCGAGAGAGACGCTCAGGCATCACAGCCGTCCCGCCGTGTCAGGCGGCGGGCGATTTCGCCCAGATGTTCTGGATCGATTCAAGGTTGCGCTGCTTGGTTTCCGGCACGAAGCGTAGCACGAACAGCGCGGCCAGCACGCTCATCGCGCCATACACCCAGTAGGCGAAGGCATGGTTGAACGTCGCGTTGAGCATCGTGCTGCCGTCCAGCACCTTGAACGACCAGGAGACGAACAGATTGGCGATCCACTGCGCGGCGACGGCGATAGCCATTGCTGTGCTCTTGATCGAGTTGGGGAATATCTCGGACAGCAGGACCCAGACGACCGGACCCCATGACAGCGAGAAGCCCGCGATGTAGCCCACGATCGCGACAAGCGCCCAGCGGCTCGCCGCGGCGGTGACGTCGAGCGCGCCATTGCTGGCATGCGGCGCGTTGTAGAACAGCGCACCCAGCGCGAACATCGCCACCGCCATGATCGCACCGCCGGTGATCAGCAGCGGCTTGCGCCCCCAGCGGTCCACCGTCACCAGCGCGACCAGCGTGAACGCCATGTTCGCCACGCCCACGATCACCGTCTGTAGGAAGGGTGTGTCGGTCGAGGCGCCCATGCTCTTGAAGATCGTCGGCGCGTAGTAGAGCACCGCATTGATGCCGACGAGCTGCTGGAAGATCGACAGCATGATGCCGACGAACAGCACCAGGCCGCCGAAGCTGAGCAGCGGACGGGTCTGGACGACCAGCGTCTCCTTGATTTCGGCGAGCGTCGCCTGTGCCGTCGTCTCGTCGGTGATGCGGCACAGGATCGACAGCGCCTTGTCGTTCTGGCCTTTCAGCACGAACCAGCGCGGCGTATCGGGCGCCATCAGCATCAGGATGAAGAACAGCGCGGCGGGTATCGCCTCCGACGCCAGCATGTAGCGCCAGCCGGTCGACAGCAGCCAGGCATCGGTGCCCTGCGAGGCGATGAAGTAGTTCACGAAATAGACCAGCAGGATGCCGGTTACGATCGCGATCTGCTGCAGCGTCACCAGCCGGCCGCGCTCATCCGGCGGCGCGATCTCGGCGATATAGAGCGGCGAGATCATCGAGGCGAGTCCGACGCCGATGCCGCCCAGAATGCGATAGAGG
>DASZCB010000152.1:0-4442 GCA_035943575.1 Rhodanobacter sp.
AGGTTTCGGCAGCGACCACGTAGCCGACCAACTGCTTCTGGCCTGGTCGATCTTCACGCACGATCACACGTGCCTGCGCTACCTCCGGCAAGGCAGCCAACGCTGCTTCGATTTCGCCCAGCTCGATGCGCAAACCGCGCAGCTTCACCTGTTCATCAGCGCGGCCGAGGAAATCCAGCGTGCCGTCAGAGCGCCAGCGTGCTCGGTCGCCAGTGCGATACAGACGCGCGCCGGGCGAGAACGGGTGAGCGACAAAGCGTTCGGCGGTGAGGCCTGGGCGATGCAGATACCCGCGCGCCAAGCCGGTACCGGCCAGATACAACTCGCCGGGTATGCCGACGGGCACCGGCTGCAACGTATCGTCCAATACATAGGTCTGGGTATTCCAGATCGGTGCCCCGATCGGCACGGAAGAGCTGGCGGTTTCGTCCTGACAGGTCCAGGCGGTGACATCGATGGCCGCTTCGGTCGGGCCATACAGATTGTGCAAGGGACGATCCAGCGTTTGCCGCAGCTTTTCCCGTAACGCACCGGACAGTGCTTCGCCGCTGCAAACGATGCGCCGTATGCTGTCACACGCCGCGCTCGTCGGTTCCTGCAAAAAGGCCTCCAGCATCGAAGGCACGAAGTGCAGCGTGGTCACGTCATGCCGCTGGATCAGCTCGGCGAGATAGGCCGGATCGCGATGACCACCGGGCTTGGCCAGTACCAGGCGTGCGCCGTACAGCAGCGGCCAGAAGAACTCCCACACCGATACGTCGAAACTGAAGGGGGTCTTCTGCAACACCACATCATCGGCCTGCAAGGCATAAGCGTGTTGCATCCAGGCCAGGCGATTGACCAGGCCGGCATGGGTGTTCGGTGCGCCCTTGGGCTTGCCGGTGGAGCCGGACGTATAGATGACGTAGGCCGGATGTAGTGCGTGTCGCGTTGGCGTGGGGTTGTCGAGCATGGAGTTGTCGGTAACTGCGTCGGCCAGCGTGTCCTGGATCGCATTCAGATCCCAGCGCAGTGCCACCGACGAAGGCAGGGCCATATCGCTGCGTGTGATCAGCCGCACCGGCCGGGCGTCTTCGAGCATGAAGGCCAGACGTTCGGGCGGGTAATCGGTATCCAGCGGCAGATAGGCCGCGCCGGTCTTGAGTACGGCGAGCAAGGCCACGACCAGGTCGAGCGAGCGCGGCAGCGCGATGGCGATGATGCTTTCGGGTCCGGCGCCGTCGGCGATCAGCTGGTGTGCCAAGTGATTGGCGCGGCGATTGAGCTCGGTATAGGTAAGCGCTTCATGCTCGAAGACAGCGGCGATGGCAAAGGGCGTGCGTGCCACTTGCTGTTCGAACAGCGCCGGTACAGTGGTATCGGGCACGGCTTGTGCGGTGGCGTTCCAGTCGTGCACCACTTGCCGTTGCTCATCGGCATCGAGCAGCGGAAGCTGGCCGATGGGCTGCGAAACGTCCTCGCACATCGCACTCAATACCCGTATAAAACGCTGCACCAGCACCTGGGCCGTGGCGTCGTCGAACAGGTCGCAGGCGTATTCCAGATGACCGACCAGGCCGGCCGGCTCATCGTGCTCGTCATGCTGCTCGGCCAGATCGAAGCACAGGTCGAACTTGGCGATCGGCATGTCGAACACCTGCCGGCTGCATTGCAAGCCGGGCAGATCCAGCGCTGCACGCGACATGTTCTGCAGCACCAGCATCACCTGGAACAACGGGTGATGCGTCATGGAACGTACCGGGTTGAGCACGTCCACCAATTGCTCGAACGGCAGATCCTGATGTTCGTAGGCCGCCAGATCGACTTGGCGCGCACGGGTCAGCAGGTCGCCGCAGCTGGGGTTGCCTGCCGTATCCACACGCAGCACCAGGGTATTGAGGAACAGGCCGATCAGGTTTTCCAACGCCGCATCGACGCGCCCGGCGATCGGGCTGCCGATGACGATGTCGTGGCCGGCACCCAGGCGCGAGAGCAGGGCGGCGAGGGCGGCATGCAGCACCATGAACAGCGTGGCGTCGTGCTGTTTGGCCAGTGCCAGGCATTGACGGTGTACGCGGCTGTCGATATCGAAACGCAGGTGCTTGCCGCGGTAGCTGGCGGTGGGCGGGCGCGGGCGATCCGTGGGCAGGGCGATCTGCTCTGGCAGATCAGCGAGCGTCTGGCGCCAGTAACCGTGCTGACTGGCGATCAGACTGTTCGGGTCGGTTTCCTCGCCGAGCAGGTGTTGTTGCCACAAGGTGTAGTCGGCGTATTGCACAGGCAGTGGCCGCCAGTCAGGCGCGCCACCTTGCAGGCGTGCAGCGTACGCTTGCGACAGATCGCGCGCCAACGGCGCTAGCGAGGCGCCATCGCCTGCGATGTGATGCAGCAGCAACAGCAGTACGTGCACGGGCGGCTGCTCGTCGACGCGCTGCAGTCGGAACATCGTCGCGTGCATGGGAAGATCTACGGACAAGTCGAACTTGTGCGCAATGACCGCGTCGAGTTGCGCGGGCAGCGATAGCTCGTCGGTATCAATCAGCGCCAGCGGCACTTCCGCCTGCGCCAAGATGTGCTGCACTGGTGTATCGCCCGCTGGGAAAATCGTGCGCAGGCTTTCGTGACGCTGCAATACATCGTTCAGCGCCTGGCGCAGTGCGTCGATATCCAGCGCACCGGTCAGGCGCAAGGTCAATGGAATATTGTAATTGGCGTTGGGTCCTTCCAGCTGCTGCAAGAACCACAACCGCCGCTGCGCATATGAAAGCGGCAGCTGTTCAGGGCGGCGCTGTTTCCGCAAGGGCGGGCGCCGCGCACGGTCCGGGTCCAGCTGCAAGGCCAGTTCCGCCACGGTGGGCGCGTCGAACAGCGCGCGGATCGGCAGTTCGAATTTCAGGCGGGCGCGGATCTGCCCGATCAGGCGGATCGCCAGCAGCGAATTGCCACCTAAGGCAAAGAAACTGTCGTCGATGCCGACCCGTTTCACGCCCAGCACCTGAGCGTAGAGCTGGCACAACCAGGTCTCGCGAGGATTGCGGGGCGAACGGCTTTCTCGTGTCGTCGCAAAATCGGGCGCGGGCAGCGCCTTGCGGTCGAGCTTGCCGTTGGGTGTAAGCGGCAAGGCGTCCAAACACATGAAGGCCGCCGGTAGCATGTAATCGGGCAGGCGCTCCGCCAGCTGGGCGCGCAAGGCGGCACCATCAACGTGATCGCACACCAGGTAGGCCACCAGATGCTTTTGATCCACCTGATCTTCGCGCACGATAACGGCGTTGTGTGCGTAGCCGAGCTGCGCCAACGCGGCTTCGATTTCACCCAGTTCAATACGGTAGCCGCGAACCTTTACCTGATGATCGACGCGGCCCAGGTATTCCAAGCGTCCGTCGCTGCGCCAGCGTGCCAGATCGCCGCTGCGATACATGCGCTGGCCAGGCGCGAACGGATTGGCGACGAAGCGCTCCGCAGTGAGGGCGGGACGCTGCAAGTAGCCGCGAGCAAGACCTTCGCCGGCGATGTACAGCTCGCCCGGCATGCCCACCGGCACCGGCCGCAATGCTGCGTCCAGCACATACAGCTGTGTATTCCAGATGGGACGGCCAATCGGAACGCTCGCCGCGCTGCGCATATCTTCGGTGACTTCATGCGTGCAGCAACCGACCGTAGCCTCGGTGGGGCCGTATTCGTTGATGATGCGAACGTCCGGATGATGCTCCTGCCACCAGGCAAGGTCGCCGGGTACCAGCGCTTCGCCGCCCAGCAACAGCGCTTGCGTGGGCGATGGACCATCGACGGGAAGGCTCGCGTTGAGCATCTTCAGATGTGCGGGCGTGAGCTTGACCAAGGCGTGCCGATCTGCGCGCTGCGCCGACCAAGTGGAGAAATCGCCGCCGGCCGGCATCAGCGTCACTGCCTGGCCCGTCAGCAGTGGACCGAACAGTACGGTGACGCTGCCATCGAAGGTGGCCGAAAGCGTGGTCGGCGAACCGCCGCCGCTTTCGCCGTAGTAGGCATATCGGCACCAGGCGAAATAGTTGGCGGCGGAGCGATGCGTGACCACCACGCCCTTGGGCTTGCCAGTGGAGCCGGAGGTGTAGATGACATAAGCCGGATGCAGCAAGTCCAGCGAGCGCACGCGATCGGTGTTCACCGGATTGTCGTGGCGGCTTCGCGCCATGCGGTCAGTCAGTTGCAAGTCGTCGAGCTGCCAGACCGCTTGCGCGTCGGGCAGCGCGCAAGCAACATCGCTGCGCGTGAGCACCAGCGCGGGCTTGGCGTCGTCCAGCATCATTGCAATGCGCTCGGCGGGATGCTCCAGGTCCAGCGGCAGATACGCCGCGCCAGCTTTCAACACGGCAAGCAGAGCTACCAGCAGATCGGCCGAATGCGGCAAGGCAATCGCCAGCACGCATTCCGGACCGATGCCTTCGGCGATCAGCATGTGCGCCAAACGGTTGGCGCGCTGG
>DASZCB010000153.1:0-3186 GCA_035943575.1 Rhodanobacter sp.
TACCTGCTGGATGTGACGGGCGTCGAGCAGGTGATGCTCGGCACCGACTATCCTTTCCCGCTGGGCGAACAGGAACCCGGCAGCGGTATCGAGGCACTGGGCCTGGGCGATATCGAGCGTGCCCGGCTGTTCCACGGCACCGCGCTGGAATGGCTGGGCCTGCCCCGCCATCGCTTCGCTCCCGACCCCATCCCCAAGGAATCAGCATGAGTTTTCTGCGCAACAGCACCACGATCGCGATCGCCCTGACCACTGCCCTGCTGCTGGCCGGCAGCGTCCACGCCACCGACGTCAGCATGGCCGACGGCAGCGTCCACTTCAGTACGCCGGACAACTGGCTCGGCATCATGGAAACCCAGGGCGACCCCGAAGCGAAGGTGTTCCAGGTGCCCGACCCCTCGCCCACCGGCAAGAACAGCCTCGCTCGCGTCACCGTGACGGTGAAACTGGTGAACGACGTCAGCAGCTTCAATCAGTACAGGAGCGAAGCTATCGCGAAAGCCATGGCGCTGCCCGGCTACAAGGCGAGCGCCGTGCCACCGGGACCAAACAGCAACGTCTACACCGCGCAGGAAAACGCCACCGAATTCAGTTACACCGAGCACTACTGGTTCAAGAACGGCCATGCCGTCCAGCTGCGCTGCGTGCGCCCCAGCCAGACTCAGGCCGGCACCGCGTGGAAAGCCGAATTCGACAAGGGTTGCGAGGCGATCGCGGCGCAATTGAAATAAGCCCGGCTTCCCTCGAAGAGATCACCTGATGTCCCCACGCTTTGAAGCCAACCTCGACTGGGCCCGCGCCCAGGACGCAGCCGATCCGCTGCGCGCGTTCCGCGACGAGTTCCTGATCCCGCCGCACGAAGGCCACGACAGTGTGTACTTCTGCGGCAACTCGCTGGGCCTGCAGCCGCGCGCCGTGCGCGAAGCGGTCAACGCGGAACTGGACTACTGGGGCGAGCTGGGCGTGGAAGGCCATTTCAAGGGCCGCCTGCCGTGGATGGATTACCACGAGTTCGTACGCGACGATCTCGCCGCCATAGTCGGTGCGCAACCCACCGAAGTGGTGGCGATGAACACCCTGGGCGTGAACCTGCACCTGATGATGGTGAGCTTCTACCGCCCCACGAAAGAGCGCCCGGCAATCCTGATCGAGGCCGGCGCCTTCCCGACCGATCGCTACGCGGTGGAATCGCAGATCCGCTTCCACGGTTTCGATCCGGCCAGCGCGCTGATCGAGCTGCAGCCCGACGAGCCGAACGGCACCACCTCGCTCGCTGCGATCGAGCGCGCGCTGGCCGAACATGGCTCGCGTATCGCCTTGGTAATGCTGCCCGGCGTGCAGTACCGCACCGGCCAGGCATTCGACCTCAAGGCGATCACTGCACTCGGACACGAACACGGTTGCGTGGTCGGCTTCGACCTCGCCCACGCTGTCGGCAACCTGCCGCTGCAGCTGCACGACAGCGGCGCCGACTTCGCGATCTGGTGCAGCTACAAATACCTCAACAGTGGCCCCGGCGCGGTCGGCGGCGCGTTCGTGCACGAGCGCCACGCGAAAGCCGTGCTGCCGCGCTTCGCCGGCTGGTGGGGCCACGACAAGACCACCCGCTTCCAGATGGGCCCTGAGTTCGTGCCGACCGCAGGCGCCGACGGCTGGCAGTTGTCCAATCCGCCGATCCTGGCGCTGGCACCGCTGCGCGTGTCGCTGCAGATCTTCCGCCGCGCTGGCATGAGTGCGCTGCGCGAGAAATCACTGCAGCTCACCGGCTATCTGGAATGGCTGGTGCAGACCCAGCTGGCGGATGTGCTGCAGGTGGTGACACCGACCGACCCGGAGCGTCGCGGCGCGCAACTGTCGATCCGCGTGATCGGCGGTCGCGAACGCGGTCGCGCGCTGTTCGAGTATCTGATGGAACACGGCATCATCGGCGACTGGCGCGAACCCGATGTGATCCGCATCTCGCCGGCTCCGCTGTACAACCGGTTTGCGGATTGCCTGGCGTTTGCGGAGGCGGTACGCGCATGGAGTCGTAACTGACCAACCCAACCTCTTGAATACCTATGCCGCTTTGACCCATAGCAGACATATTTTCGGCCGCACGTCGTCATGGCCGATCGCATACGATGGCTCGTCGATAGCTTGGTCGTTCAATGCTACTGAGGATAGGTATGAAATGGATACTGGTTGTTGCTGCGACATGGCTTTGGGCAGATGTGAGCACAGCAGCCGCTCACAACATAGATCAGCAAGGCGCGCGCACAATCTGTAGTCAAATCGTGGGGGAAATGACTTCGAGCAAAAAATCCCAAGGTGCCATCAAGTTCTCGACGGCGTCACCCGATCTGCAGAAGCGACTGTCAGAAATGGGCTGGTCTGATCCCGATGGCCAATACGCCGAGCTGAAGATCCATGGCAAGACTGAGGTATTTGAGTATCGAGAGACAGGGGGTTCGTGCCATAGCGAAGACATTGTTCGCGTCCGCACCCTCAAAACCGGCGAATCTGTAGACGATGCAGTTGACAGCGATCTCGCTGTTTCCCAGGACGATAACGATCTTCGGTGGGCAACTTGGGGCGCTTCCAGCGATCTTTACAAAGTCCGTGGCGAGGCGGTAGTCGTTGCTGGCACCGCTTGGAACGCTGCTGTCTACGCGTATCAGGAAGACGCCAGGGTTCCCCTATGCACTATCAAGGCACCGGCTTCTACTATGGTTGTAAGGAGTGGTGGGAATGATCTTGTTTGCAAAGCCGCCCAACGGCATGAGCTCACCAAGGTCCCCGAGACCAAGATCACCATCCAGAAGCACGAGCTTGATGATTGGGGCATAAGGAGTGATTCCGAAAAATTGGTAATGGCAGACAGTGAAACGAATCATCTTCAACTTGCCAACTTACATTTCGATTCTGGCGCTGGATGCGGAAGTTCCCAAGAGTATTTGGTTCAAGTCGATGCAACCGGGCACATCGTCGACTCTCAGTTAACGCGAGCGCTCTTGGACGTCTACACCAATGGAGCCGGCGAGAGGTTCGCGAACTCTCATACTGAGGTGAGCGTCCTTACCTTCGGCCGTCAGCCGGTGGTTGCAAAAAAGGATGCTAAGCACACCAAAATATTTCGACTGGGCAAGGACAGCATAAGTCCGATTTGCGAACTAGATGATCTCCCACAATCAAAGATCGATCGCA
>DASZCB010000154.1:0-2429 GCA_035943575.1 Rhodanobacter sp.
CCGGCTACGGGTATCTCGCCAGTCAGGTCATCGCGCATTGCCCACAGGTGAATGCGATCGACTTGTACGAAGCGGAGTCGCGCGCGCTGGAGCCGGCACGATTGAATCTGGACAGCGCGAAACGCGAATGCGGCCGCGAGTTGGGTGCGACGGTCTACTGGCACGACGTCACCCGCGGCCTGCCGCAGCGCTACGACGCCATCGTGAGCAATCCGCCGTTTCACCAGGGTCGTGCCGACCTGCCGGAACTGGGCCGCGCATTCATCACCAGCGCGGCCGACGCGCTGCAGCCGGATGGCCGTCTATTCATCGTGGCGAACCGGCATCTGCCGTATGAGGCGATACTGGCCGCGCGCTTCCGTGAGGTGCGCACGCTGGTGACGCAAGAGGGATTCAAGGTGATCGAAGCGGTTGGGGTGAAGCAATGAAACTGGTCAAACTTATCGCGAACCTGGGCTATGGCAGCCGCAAGGATGTGACACAGTTGTTCCGCGCCGGCCGCATCACCGATGCGGACGGCGAGGTGTTGTACGCCGACGACGTGGTAGCGTACGAAACCATCCGCGTCGACGACGAGCCGCTCGATCCGCCGCCCGGCCTGGTGCTGATGATGAACAAACCGCTTGGCGTCACCTGCTCGCGCAAGGACCCAGGTCGGGTCGTGTATGACCTGCTGCCGCCGCGCTACAACGTGCGTTCACCGGTGCTGTCCAGCGTGGGCCGGCTCGATCGCGACACCTCGGGCCTGCTGCTGTTCACCGACGACGGCGCATTGCTGCACCGGATCATTTCGCCGAAGGCGCAAGTGACCAAGGTCTACGAGGCCACGCTGGCGCAGGATCTGCGCGGCGACGAGGGTGAATTGTTCGCCAGCGGCAGCATGTTGCTGGAAACCGAAAAGGAGCCGCTGGCGCCGGCCGTGCTCGACGTGCTTGGCCCGCGTCATGCGCGGCTCACGGTTACCGAAGGTCGCTATCACCAGGTGCGCCGCATGTTCGCCGCCGCCGGTAATCACGTCGAGACGCTGCGGCGCATTTCGGTCGGCGGACTCACGCTGGGCGAGTTGCCGCTGGGCGAATGGCGCGCGCTGGGTGTCGACGAGACTGCCCTGATTTTCCAGTGCGGCTGATGCGCAACATCTTGCATCAATAAAACGGTAACAAAAAAGTCAACATGAGTTTCTAGGCTGCTGCAGTTTGCCCTCCGGGCTATCTTGCAAAGGCTGATTCCGATGACGCTACCTTCCAAGGCGCGCCGCGCTTCTCTTGATCTGCGCCCGCTGGCAAGCGCGATCCGTCAGTTTCATCACATGGCGTTCCTGTGCACTGCCGCGTTCACGATCAGCGCCAACGCGGCAGCCACCGACGTGCCGGTGGTGACGCCTGCGCCACCAGTGACCCAGCAGCTCCAGGAAGTCGAGGTGCGCGCCAATACCAACTCGGCCATTACGCAGGCCCCGGTGCAGGCGGAGCTGAACATCACGCAGCCGCAGTCGGTGATCGGACTGGACTACATCAGCAACCACGTCGCGCCGACCGCCGATTACGCGACGATCGCGAACATCGCACCGGCCGTCTCGAATATCGGCGTCAGCGGTCCGGGTCTGGGCGAGACCAAGCAGATGACCCTGCGCGGCTTCAACGACAACCAGTACAACGTCACCTATGACGGCATTCCGTTTGGCGACACCAACGATTTCAGCCATCACACCAGCAGCTATTTCCCGGCCAAGATGATCGGCCAGGTCACGGTGGATCGCGGCCCCGGCGGCGCCAGCCAGATCGGCGAGGCCACCTTCGGCGGTACCGTGGCGCTGCGTTCGAAGGACGCGCTGGACACGTTCTCGTTCATCCCGACCATCAGCGTCGGCAGCTACGGCACCACGCTGACCCATCTGGAAATCAACAGCGGCCGCATCGACAGCCTCAACGGCGGCAAGCTGATCGCCAGCGCGCAATACAACGACACCGATACCGCGCGCACGAACTCGCCGATGTCGCGCAAGACCGGCTACATCAAGTACGTGCAGCCGATCGGTAGCAGTACCGAGCTGACTTTCCTCAGCAACTACAACTACATCCGCTTCAACAACCCGGACAAGACTGACCTGACCCAGCAGCAGATCGATACGCTGGGCCGCAACTTCGGCCTCAACACCGATCGCACCAGCACCGACTGCTACTGCTACAACTACCAGACCAAGGAGACCGATCTGGAGTACATCGGCGTGCATAGCGCGCTGAGCGATGTCTGGCAGCTGGACAACAAGACCTATACCTACGCTTACGACAACGACAGCCACGAGAGCCCGTACGTCGGCACGAAAGCGTCGAAGAAGAACATGGGCGGCTACGACAAGGTCAACTCGTACCGCGCCTGGGGTGACGTGCTGACGCTCTCGCATGTCGATGAGAATGGCCAGTTCAACA
>DASZCB010000155.1:0-5295 GCA_035943575.1 Rhodanobacter sp.
AGAGCATCCTTGAGCGGCTGATCGAGACGATGGCGCCGCAGTGGCGGCATGTCCCGCGCAGCGCCTATGACGATGCCGGCTGGCTGGGTTTTCGGTTGGCCGAACTGTTGCCGCTGGATGCGAGCGAGCAGCAGCGCATGCTTGAACTGAACGATCCGCTGCAACGGTTGGCCGAGTTGCGCGATATCCTGCCGCGCTTCCAGAAGCCGTGAACCGCGTCCACGTCGTAGACTGAGGTTTTGCGATGGAGTCGATGCGCATGAACAACCTCGCCGGCAAGACCTTGTTCATCACCGGCGCCTCGCGCGGTATCGGCCTGGCGATCGCGCTGCGTGCCGCGCGTGACGGCGCCAATATCGTGATTGCGGCCAAGAGCGGGGTGCCGAATCCGAAGCTGCCCGGCACCATCCACACGGCTGCCGCGTCGGTCGAGGCGGCCGGTGGCAAGGCGCTGGCGCTGCAGGTGGACATCCGCGAAGAGGAACAGGTGCGTGCCGCAGCGGCGCAGGCGGCCGAACATTTCGGCGGCATCGACATCGTGATCAACAACGCCAGCGCGATCTGGCTGGCCGGCACCGCCGATACGCCGATGAAGCGTTATGACCTGATGCATCAGGTCAACACGCGCGGCACGTTTCTGGTGACCCAGAGCTGCCTGCCGTACCTGAAGCAGGCGGCCAATCCGCACGTGCTGATGCTGTCGCCGCCGCCGAACCTCGATCCGAAATGGTTTGCGCCACATACCGCCTACACCATCGCAAAGTACGGCATGAGCTTGTGCGTGCTGGGCATGAGTGCGGAGTTCGCCTCGCTCGGCATCGCGGTGAACGCGCTGTGGCCGCGCACGGTAATCGCCACCGCAGCGATCGGCATGATCGAGGGCGTGAAGGTCGAGCATTGCCGCAAGCCGGAGATCGTGGCCGATGCAGCGCACCTCATCCTGACTCGCCTAGCACGCGACTACAGCGGCCATTTCGCGATCGATGAAGACCTTCTGCGCGAGGCCGGAGTCAGCGATTTCGACGGCTATGCCGTACAGCCGGGCGCGCCCCTGCTGCCGGATCTGTTTCTGGACTGAAACTCCTGGATGCAGACGTTGCACCGCAGCAGGCAGAGCGGCGGCGCAACAAAATTCTTGCGAAAAGACTGGCCATTCGATGGCTTTTGCGCCAACTGCATGTTTTGACGCAAATTATTGCTAACTGATGTATGCCTAGTTTCCCGCCTATTTCCTATCGCTCGGGAGTATATTGTGTGATGTACGTCACGTTTTTGTAGCAACCAGGGGGTCCGAAACAGCTGCGAAGGAAACCGGGATTCAACACCTGCCAAGGTGCGTCCCGTGCTTCGTCAGCGACCTTGGGGAAGGGGGTGCCATGACTAGCGAACGAGCGTCCAGACGCTGTGTGGTCTGGTTTGGTCAGCCGACGGAGAAGGAGTGCTCCTGTCTGGCTCAAGCGGGTTGGCGCACACGCATCGGCGATGCCCGACTGGACGACGGCGTGGGCATGCGGCGTGGCGATATCGTGGTGGCGATAGCTGATCTGCGGCACAGTGATGAGCAGGCAGTCCGGGCCATGGGGCGGTTGATGGACAATCATCCGTGGCTGCCGTGGCTGGTCCTTGTTCCGCAAGAGACCGCTGCAGGCAAGCCCGAGGTGGAGCGCGTTCTGCGCGACAGCGCGGATTTCTTCACCGTACCGGTCGACATGAAACATCTGCTCGACACGCTGACGAAGATCAGCAGTGGCTGGTTGCCGACGGCCGAAAAAGCGGACATCCCCGGCATCGTCGGCGCCGTCAGTTCGGTGATGCGCGCCACCGTGGCCAGCCTGCGCAAATACGCGCCGGTGGAGTTGCCGGTACTGATTACCGGCGAGACCGGCAGCGGCAAGGAAATAGCCGCTCGTGCATTGCATGGATTATCGGCGCGTTGCGAACACCCGTTCGTGCCGATCAATTGCGGTGCGCTGCCGTCGAACCTGGTGCAGTCCGAGTTGTTTGGTCACGAACGCGGTGCTTTCACCGGAGCGAATGTGCGGCGCATCGGGCATTTCGAGGCGGCGGCCGGCGGCACCGTGTTCCTCGACGAGATCGGTGATCTGCCGCTCGATGCACAGACCAACCTGCTGCGCCTGATGGAGGAGGGTACGTTGGTGCGGGTGGGCTCCAGTCAGCCGATCAAGCTGGATGTTCGTGTGCTGGCCGCTACGCACGTGGATCTGGAAACGGCCGTGGCGCAAGGTCGTTTCCGCGAGGATCTGTACTATCGGCTCAACGTGCTACGTCTGCGCATGCCGGCACTGCGCGAACGCGAAGGCGATGTCGAATTGCTCGCGCAACATTTCCTTGATGCGTTCCGCCAGCGACACCCCAGCCGTGCCCGTGCCTTCAATAGCCAGGCGCGGCAGGCCATGCGCGGATTTGCGTGGCCTGGCAACGTGCGCGAGCTGCTCAACCGTGTGCAACGCGCGGCGGTGGTCGCCGAGGGCACGCTGATCAGCACCGCGGACCTGGATCTTCAGGACACGCGGCTGACACCTGGCAACCGTTCGAGTCTCGATCTGACCCGCGTTTCGGCTGAGCGCGAGGCGGTGCTGAACTGCCTGCACGAAAGCCATTTCAACATCAGCGAATGCGCGCGACGACTCAATGTGTCGCGGGTCACCGTGTATCGCCTGTGCAAGAAGCACAAGGTGGCATTGGAAGAGCTGCGCGACGGTGATCGGCCCCCTGCCAAGCGACGAATAGTCGATGCGAATGGCCCTGGGTCGCCGGCGACCCAGGGTTTGTAGGGAATCCTGACGGTGCGTGTGTGGTTTGCTGCATCCAGAGGTCAGTTTCACGCAGGCCTTGTCAAAGGAATCCCCCGGCCCGCAGGGGACGGGTCGGGGGTTCCAGTGGTGCCCGGCTACAGGGTGCCGGGTTACCGCCCTCGTTCGCCGCATTCGGCGGCCTGTATGGTGCTCACTGACCAGCTATCGCGGCAGCAACAAACCCGCTGCGTTCGAAAGCATGTGAGTGGTTCATCGGTGACTTCCCCAACCCTGGCAAAGGTGAAGCCAGAGCAATGCCCGTGCCAATGGCAGGCGATGCAGCAGCAGCAAGGGTTGTGCGTGAATTGGGTGATTTTCTGCGCGGTCGGCACTGTTACAGCGTTACAGCTCGGCACCCGCTCTGCCGCCCATGATTGGGCCGGCAAGTGGCGTGGTGACACGCTTCCGCTGGAGTGATACGCGAGTGATACAGCGTGCTGGCTGGTATACAGCGTGGCCTTGCGGAGCCGTGCAAAACCTGTCTTCAGGTTTTACGATGCGCGGTGTGCGCCATTCCGGCCATGTGCCGATGGTGGCCAGAATCGCCCCATCAGGATCATCCATCGTTGGTATCGCCTGCAGGCGATGCCTGGAGCAAGACATGCACGAACGACCGCCATCCAGCGCATCTCTGATGGAGATGGGAAAGCGCTACTGGCTGCCGGTGTACAAGCCGCGCGAGCTGGTGCTCGATCACGGCAAGGGCGCGCGGGTATGGGATGCGCAGGGTCGCGATTATGTGGACTTCGGCGCCGGCATCGCGGTGAATGCGCTCGGCCATCAGGATCCAGATCTGCTCGAGGCATTGACTACGCAGTCGCACAAGCTGTGGCATGCCAGTAACGTGTTCTATACCGAGCCGCCGCTGCGACTGGCCGAAGAGCTGGTGATCGCGTCGGGATTTGCCGAACGGGTGTTCCTGTGCAATTCCGGTGCCGAGGCGAATGAGGCGGCGATCAAGCTGGTGCGCAAGTGGGCGGCGTCAAAAGGCCGCGCGCCGGACCAGCGCACCATCATCACCTTCAGGGGTTCGTTCCACGGCCGCACGCTGGCCACGGTGACCGCTACCGCGCAACCGAAATATCAGGAAGGCTACGAGCCACTGCCTGCCGGTTTCCGTTATCTCGATTTCAACGACGTCGCGGCGCTGGAAGCCGCCTTCGCAGCGGGCGACATTGCCGCGGTGATGCTGGAACCGGTGCAGGGCGAGGGCGGCGTACTGCCGGTGACGCCGGAGTTCCTCAAGCGTGCGCGCGAACTGTGCGACGCGCACGACGCGTTGCTGGTACTGGACGAAATCCAGTGCGGCATGGGTCGCACCGGCACGCTGTTCGCGCACATGCAGGATGGTGTGACGCCGGACATCGTGACGCTGGCCAAGGCGCTCGGTTGCGGTTTCCCGATCGGCGCGATGCTGGCCGGGCCGAAAGTGGCCGAGGTGATGCAGTACGGCGCGCATGGCACCACTTTCGGCGGCAACCCGATGGCAGCGGCGGTGGCGCGGGTGGCCTTGCGCAAGCTGGGTTCGCCGGAGCTGCTGGCGAATGTCGCACGCCAGTCGGAGGCATTGCGGGCGGCGCTGACCCGGCTTGGCGCGGAGTTCGCCCTGTTCACCGACGTGCGCGGCCGTGGCCTGATGCTGGGCGCCGTGCTGGCCGATGCGTACAAGGGTCGCGCCGGCGTGATATTGGATGTCGCCGCAAGCCACGGCCTGCTATTGCTGCAGGCCGGCCCCGACGTGTTGCGGCTGGTGCCGCCGCTGAACATCAACGATGATGAACTGGCGGATGGTCTGGCGCGGTTGCACGCCACGCTGCAGACCTTCGTTGCAAAATAAATCTGCCGGGTCGGCTCCCGATTTTCCGATTGGAAACCCACGATGAAATATCTGCACAGCATGGTTCGCGTGCGCGATCTGGATGCTTCGCTGCGGTTCTACTGCGAAGGCCTGGGATTGCGGGAAGTGCGTCGGATGGAAGTTCCCGAAGGCAAATACACGCTGGTGTTCCTGTCCGCCGCGGACAGCCCTGAGGCGGATATCGAGCTGACGCACAACTGGGGCTCGCAGGAGGACTACGGTTCGGCGCGCAACTTCGGTCATCTGGCGTTCCGCGTCGACGACATCTACGCCACCTGCGCGCGGCTGCTGGCGATGGGCTGCACCATCCATCGCCCGCCGCGCGATGGTCACATGGCCTTCGTGCGTTCGCCCGACCTGATCTCGATCGAGCTGCTGCAGGATGGCCACTTGCCGCCATGCGAGCCGTGGGTGTCGATGCCCAACACGGGTCAGTGGTGAATCAGCCTTTCGCGTCGCGCAGTGCGCCGCGAGCGGCTTCCAGCGTGTCGGCGATGTCCTGCTCGGTGTGCGCGCTGGACATGAAGCCGGCTTCGAACGCCGAGGGCGCCAGATATACGCCGCGCTTCAGCATGCCGTGGAAGAAACGGTTGAACAGCGCGGCGTCCGCTGCGGTGGCCT
>DASZCB010000156.1:0-5820 GCA_035943575.1 Rhodanobacter sp.
TTGAACTTCTCTTGGTATAAGGCGGAGCGCGATTAATATTTGTGGCCAGCGCAGCTCGCTCCAGCGCAGACTGCCTCTGAAGCTTTGCCTGCTCGATTCGAAGATCGTCCCTGGACATGGCTGCAATGTCCTCTTCCGGCACACCACGCTTTCTCAAGATGGATCGAACCATGGTCAGGGAAAAAAGCGGGGCATCATCCATGGTTATCGCACCGGCTGGCAGAGTAATTGCGGGGAAGTGTCACAGCAGCTTACACAGGTGCCGCCAAAATCCGATGGGGGCAACTTTGGGGGCATCTGGGAATAGCTGAATCTGGAAACCGTTGCAGCACAAAGCTTGCGGCGATCAATTCAATAGACGCCACCCCAAAAAACCAAAATGCCCGGCAAGTTTCTTGCCGGGCATTTTTGTATTGGCGTGGTCCTGCTCTCTACGCACAACGTTAACGAGCAACCGTCCCTGCCCATTGCACGCCGCTTTCGAACTGAACACGCGGCACCGGGCGGTTTGAAGTCTGCTCATGCAAGCCCGCTTCGAGTCGTGGTGATGACGCACCGGAATCAGTAGCCGATGGGTGTCGGGATACGCAACCAGCCCGCCTACGGCAGAGAAATCGGCGAGCTTTGGGATACCTGAACGGCCTCGGTGAGCTGTGTAGGCGCCGCGAAGGAGCCCTGCATGTCGATTTTCCCCTCGCTTATTCGACGATGTATTGCTGAGAAGTGTTTTCTGGCTAACGCGGAGTGTTGGCTAAGGTTATTCGGGCCAATCGTTTCAACTGTACTCATCATGGAAGCAGATGGTGTTCCATAAGCGGTCATTCATCGGTAACACAGCATCGACTCTGCGTTATGCCGGCTGTCCGCAAGAGATCGCGGAGTGTCGTGATGAAGCTCAAGGCGTCGAAGGAAACAATCCCAGCCAAGGTGTCGCGCGCGAGCGTGGCGTTTCTTTTTTGCGGAGTGTGCGCAACCGCGTTGAAGGTGCAGCACTGCCGCTTCAGCCAAGGAATCGAACATGTCGAATCGTCTTCGCATCAAGCTGTTGATTGCCGCCATGAGCCTTGCCACCGCTAGTTCATGGGCGGAGCCGGCGAACAATGCCGCGATGGTCAACCTTCATCACGCTACCCTGCTGCGTCAGGGTGACAAGGTCACCGGACCATTGGCCTCGTCGCAGCCCATGCATGTCGTGGTCGCTCTGAAACCGCGCAACCAGGATCAATTGGATGCCTATATGGCCGTCCCTGGCTTCAAGCCGCTTACGCCGGAACAGTACGACGCGCGGTACGCGCCCACGGAAGCGCAGGCCGAGGCCGTGGCCGATTACCTCCGCCGTGCTGGATTGACCGATGTGAGGATTGGATCCAGTCGGCTGATGGTGGAAGCCGCTGGGCGCGCCGATGCCATACAGGCGGCCTTTGCCACCCAACTAGTACAGGTGCACACGCACGACGGTCGTGACGCGTACGCCAACGCCAGCGATGTGCGGATTCCCGCGGCATTGCAAGACTCAGTAGCCGCCGTGCTCGGTATGCAGAATGTGCATAGGTTGCATACATCTGTCCGTTTAGGAGTGAGCACTGGATCCCCCACGCTGCCGGGAGCGGTCTTTCCGCACAATCCTGCCGATTTTCCCGCCATCTACGACGCACGCGGTCTGCCTAACGCGACCTCGGTGACGCCTGGCATCATCACGGCTGGCGATATGACGGCAGCGAAAAGTCATCTGAAGATCTTCACCGGGATCGATCGATTGCCCAGTGTCGACGTTAAGGTAGTCGGTCCCGGCAGCAGCGATACGAGCGGTAATCCCGAGTGGGATTTGGATACCCAGGCCATCGTCGGGATGGGCGGCGTACGATCGCTGGTCCTGTATGACGGCGTGTCATTGAACGATCCCGATATCTACTCCACGCTCTATCTGGCACTGACTGATCAGGTCAACGCACCACCGATCATCAATGTGTCGCTAGGCGAATGCGAGAACGACGCTCGGGCAAGTGGCTTAGTCGCCAGCGACGTGCTCTTCCAGGCTGCGCAGATTCAGGGCAGGACCTTCTCTGTAGCTTCCGGTGACTCTGGTGCCGACGAGTGTGGCAATGGCAACACCACGCCTTGGTACCCGGCGAGCTCGCCCTATGTTCTCGCGGTTGGCGGCACCACGCTTTCCGCCACACCAGGGCTCAATATCTGGAGTGGCGAAACGGCATGGAATGGCAGTGGAGGCAGCCCCAGCACGTTCGAGCCGATACCGTCCTGGCAGCGAGGCGTTACTGGGATCACTGACCAAACGTATCGCGCAGTGCCAGATATCGCGTACGACGCGGACACGAAATCCGGGGCTTTGATCGTCACCGACAGCAGTGTGCTGGGATGGCCGGCGGGCGTGCCGGTGATCGCCCCGCTTGCCGGTACCAGTCTCGCCTCACCCATATTCGTCGGCGCGTGGGCACGGATCATCCAAGCCAAGGGCCACAACCCCGGCTTCGCGCCGCCGGTACTGTACGCACTTGCACAAAGCAGCTTCTACACGGCAGCTTTCCACGACATTACCTCCGGCAACAACATCAGCACCCCCGGCGGCGGCAACGGCTATTTCGCCGCACAGGGCTGGGACTACCCCTCGGGCTGGGGCAGTTTGATCGTCGATCAGGCGGTAAATCACATTCCGTAACGACGCCTGCGCGATCGCCCTGGCTGCTCCTCTGCATGCAAAGGCAGGAACTTGGGCTGATGGGTACGTGCGGTTCAAGCTAAACGAGTCGGGTTGCAATACAAGGCTTTCGGCGATCAATTCAATTGACGCCACCCCAATGAACAAAAAAGCCCTTGATGACTTCAAGGGCTTTTTTGTTGCGCGACGCTATGTGCAGATTCAGGCGCCGCGGTTGTGCGAGCGCATGGTGCGCTGCTTTTCGATCTGCCAGTCGCGCTGCTTTTCGGTGTCGCGCTTGTCGTGTTCCTGCTTGCCGCGGGCGAGACCGACCTCGACCTTGACCTTGTTGCCTTTCCAGTACATCGCGGTGGGTACCAGGGTGTAACCCTTGCGTTCGACGGCGCCGACCAGCTGATCGATTTCCTTGCGATGCAGCAGCAGCTTGCGCGTGCGTCGATCCTCGGCGATGACGTGGGTGGACGCGCTGATCAGCGGCGGGATGGAGGCGCCGATCAGGAAGATCTCGTTCTTCAGGACGACCGCGTAGCTGTCGCCGAAGTTGATCCGGCCGGCACGCAGGGCTTTCAGTTCCCAGCCTTGCAGCGCAATACCGGCCTCGAAGCGCTGATCGATGTGGTACTCGAAACGGGAGCGCTTGTTGAGCGCGATGGTGCCGCCGCCCTTGTTGTCTTTGTCCTTCGCCTTGGCCATGTCCGTTAAACTCGGGCCTTGTTGCCCTGATGCCGATTCCGCCGCATACCGGGCCAAACCAAGCGTGATGTGAAGAGGTTGCCGTGATCGAAATCCGTCGCAGTGCACTGGTGAAATACTCGCCGATGCAGATGTTCGACCTGGTCAATGATGTTGAAGCATACCCAAAGCGTTTCCCCTGGTGTGCCGGTGCCGAGGTTCTTGAGCGTCAGAGTGATGTGCTGGTGGCCCGGCTGGATCTCAAGTTCGCCGGGTTTCGGCAGAGTTTCACTACGCGCAATTCGGTCGACCCGCCTAGGCGCCTGCAGATGAGTCTGGTCGATGGCCCATTTCGCAGCCTCGAAGGCGTCTGGGATTTCATCGCCTTGGGCGACGCTGGCTGCAAGGTCGCGTTCGCGCTGGATTTCGATTACGCAGGGCGGCTTGGTGGCGGGGCGTTGAAGCTTGGTTTCCAGGGGTTGGCGGGGCGCATGGTCGACGATTTCTGCCGCGAGGCCGAACGTGTCTATGGCTGAGCGCACGATCACGGCCGAGGTGGTCTATGCCGATGCCGGGCAGCAGATCCTGCGCCGGGTCGAGCTGGCCGATGGAAGCACGGTTAGGCAGGCGATCGATGTTTCGGGAATCGCGAAGATGCTTCCGGTTGGTGCGGTGGACGATCGCCATCTGGGCATCTTCGCGCGCAAGGTTGCGCCGGATCAGATCGTGCGGGAGGGCGATCGGATCGAAATCTACCGACCGCTCATGCTTGATCCGATGGAGGCGCGTCGACGCCGCGCCCGTTGAGGCGAGATCGGGCGGATTGATCCGCTCCGATCGTTATCGCCGATCAATGGCTGCTGTCGTCGCCCTTGCCGAAACCGCCGTCGTTCTTCTTGTCGTTCGGGGATTTGCTCTTGTCGCCCTCGGACTCGTTGACTGGATAGCCGGCGTTGTACTTCTTGCTGTCCTTGACCAGTTGCTGGGCATCCTGTGCGAAGAAGTCGCCCTCGGTGCGCACCAGCGTGTCGTTATTGAAAGTCAGCGTGAACGTGCGCACCTTCATCGTGTTGCCGCGATGCGAAAAGGTGGAAACGTAGTCCCAGCGGCTCTGGTCGAACGGCGTGCTGACCGAAGGCGTGCCCATCAGCACCAGCACCTGGTGTTTGGTCATGCCGGGTTTGAGCTGATCCACCACTTTCTTGTCGAGCAGGTTGCCTTGCTGCACGTCGGGTTTGTAGACGATATGGCAGCCGGCCATGGAAAGCGCCAGCATGGCGACAACCAGCAGGGTGATCAGCTTTTGCATGCGTGTTGCGTCCGGATCGTAAAGGTGTCGGATGATACACTACCGGCTTGGAAACGCCGTGTGCGGGAGTAGCTTATGGAACAGGAAACCAAAGAGTTGCGCAGGGTTGGCCTCAAGGTGACCCATCCGCGCATGCGCATCCTGCAAATCTTCGACGAGGAAGGGGTGCAGCACCTTACCGCCGAGGACGTCTACAAGAATCTGCTTGCCCACCAGGAAGATATCGGCCTGGCGACGGTGTACCGCGTACTGACCCAGTTCGAGGCAGCCGGCATCATCGTCAAGCACAATTTCGAAGGTGGCCAGGCCGTCTACGAACTCGATCGTGGCAAACATCACGATCACATGATTGATGTGGACAGCGGGAAAGTGATTGAGTTCGTCAGCGAAGAGATCGAACGCCTGCAGCACGAGATCGCCGCACGGCATGGTTATGTGATCGAGGATCACAGCCTGGTGCTGTATGTGCGACCGAAGTAGCAGCATCCCCGCAAAGCTGAGCGATGAAGGTCCGGTGAGGTGTCGTCGTTGATCGACGGGTGAGGGTGCCGTTGGTTGTCGGTATCTTTGTCCAGACCCGAATGGCGCGCATAAAAAAGCCGCAGGGAGGACTCCTGTCCACCCGCGGCTGCTCCTCTACCTGTACCGGTCGGCGTGCGCGATTGCTCGCGATGGCCTGCACCTCGTTCGCCAGGTAGCGGCGAAACGGCATCCTGCCGTTGTTTCAGAGCCCCCGTCCCCACGGTGACTCTGATCCACCATCTTGCGATGGTGGCTCCCCCACATCGATGAACCGATGCTAACGAGCCCTTCACGTTTCCGGTATCGGAAAAATTCCTAGTTAGGGCGGCTGTTATCCGCGAGGTTGTTGTTGCTTCGCAGCAAAATTCGCAGATGAACCCCGGCATGATCGGGGCGAAGGCGAAACTGGCCACCAAGCGAGGTAACCCGGTCGCGCATGCCTTGCAGGCCGCGGCCGCCGCGCGGCAAACGGCTGGGCAGGCCGGTGCCGTCATCGCGCAGGTCAAGCAGGGCCAGCGCGATGCCTTGGCGCTCGCCGATGCGCAGGCGCAGTCTGAATTCACTGGCCTGCGCATGCTTGACCGCGTTGGTTGCGCTCTCCTGGGCCAGTCGATAGATCGCAGTGCGCGTATCGTCGTCG
>DASZCB010000157.1:0-2015 GCA_035943575.1 Rhodanobacter sp.
CGAAGAACACCACGTCGGGTTTCGCGATGCCGCCGCAGTGCGGGCAGCACGGTACGTCGAACCGGGCGAAGTCGTGGCCTTCGAGGTCGGCGTCGCCGTCCGGCGCGTCGGCGGCATCAAGTTGCGCCCAGGCCGGGTTGCGTTCGACCAGCATCTGCTGGAACGTGTGGCGGGGCAGCCGCCAGTCGCAGGTCGTGCAGCGCACCTCGTCGAGGCGGCCGTGCAGGTCGACCACCTGCTCGCTGCCGGCGCGCTGGTGCAGGCGGTCCACATTCTGCGTCACCAGCAGCTCGACCTGTCCGCGCTGCTTCAACCGGACCAGCGCGTGATGCGTCGCGTTGGGCAGCGCGCTGCCGAAGCGCCGCCAGCCGACCATGCCGCGTGCCCAGTAGCGCCGGCGTGCGGCCGCCTCCTGCATGAATACGCTGTAGTTCACCGGCGGCGCGCGCTTCCACTGTCCTTCGCGGTCGCGATAGTCGGGGATGCCCGAATCGGTGCTGCAGCCGGCGCCGGTCAGCACAAACAGTCGCGGGTGGGCTTCGATGAATTGCTGTAGCGGGGTCATCGGCTACACATAGGCTCAAAGTGGAGGGACAACAGGGGACAGCCTAGCTTCCGCGTACTACGCGCGTCGCGGCAGTTTCCACTCCGGCCGGATGAAGTGGCAGGTGTAGCCGCTGGGGTAATGCTGCAGATAGTCCTGATGCTCTGGCTCGGCTTCCCAGAAGTCTCCGGCCGGTGCAAGTTCGGTCACAGCCTTGCCCGGCCACAGGCCGGAGGCATCCACGTCGGCGATGGTGTCTTGGGCCACCTGCTTCTGCACCTCGTCGGTGTAGAAGATGGCTGAGCGGTAGCTGGCGCCACGATCGTTGCCCTGGCGATTGGCCGTGCTCGGATCATGGATCTGGAAGAAGAATTCCAGCAGGGTGCGATAGCTGATGACCTGTGGATCGAACACGATCTCGATGGCCTCGGCATGCGTGCCGTGATCGCGATACGTGGCATGGAGTACGTCGCCGCCGGAATAGCCCACGCGAGTGGAAATCACGCCCGACTGCTGGCGGATCAGCTCCTGGATGCCCCAGAAGCAGCCCCCGGCGAGGATGGCGCGTTCGGTCGTTGTGGTCATGGGTGTCTCCGAAGTGATGGGTGGCTTGTCCTGAAGATGGGGGCGATGTGCAGGCTTGTCGAGGCGGTCGTGCGACTTGCTGTATCGCCCTTACTCTGCCACACGATTCGCGCCGACAAGATTGCGGATCACGGGGTTAGCTAGACACTCTATCTAACCCCTTTCCTTCATCGTCCTGAAAAGAACGTAGCCGACCGCCGTGAACACCATCGCGTAGCCAAGTGCGAACACGTGGATGTCGGCGGTCGGGATGAACGCCTTGCCGGGGTCGTTCCGGAGATAGTCCAGCATGCTGTAGGTGTACGGAATCAGGTAGCCGAATTTCCACGGCAGTGCCGCCAGCGCGCCTATCCACATCAGAAATCCGATGCCCAGTGGCACCAGGAAATTCCGGAAGCGCAGGCCGAGCATGTATTGAAGCGCGACGATCGGCAGGCAGTCGACGAAGTACATCATGTCGTCCCGCAGAAAGTGCGCGAACGGCAGGGGGCCTTTGGGGCAGGGAACCGCAGCGATCAACTTGCAGGGGACGATCGCCGAAAGCCAGATGCCCACATTGAACAGCATGAAGAACTGCACGATCAGCAGCACAACGATACCGAGCTTGGAAAGGAAGATCGCGCCCAGTCCAAGCGGCAACACGTGCACCTGTTTCCATGCATTGTTGCGGTGCTCGATCTGCGTGATCAGGCTGGTTACCAGGATCGCGAACAGCGGCAGGAAGAAGATGGCCATCGATTGCCACGAGCTCTGCCACAGGCTGATCCAGAAGCCGTCCGCCGAATAGATGCGTGCCAGTCGCTCGTGCTGCACGAGTCGGGCAACGATGATGATGAGCGGCGTGAACAGACTTCCGCCCAACACCAGCCACGAGGCCAGACTATGC
>DASZCB010000158.1:0-1762 GCA_035943575.1 Rhodanobacter sp.
CGGTACGGAGGCCTTGACGTACAGCAGCACACCGTCGTTCTGTGCGCCCAACGTCAGCACTTGCTTGACCGACGGATCGTTCTGCAGGGTTGCCACCAGATTCGCGTAATCCATCGCCGAACCCAGCCCGCTGACCCACAGCTTGCCTTCGCTGGGGCCGGCGCCCATCACGTTGAGCTGCTTGCCGATGTGATCGACCATGCTGTTGCCGGCATCGCCGAGCAACGCATCCGCGGTCGCGCCCTGGCTGCTCCAGCGCTGCGGTTGGCCGCCGGAAATCAGCGTCCAGTCGGCGCCGCTGTCGTGCAGTTTGCCGAGCAAGACCAGGCCGGTGTGATAGTGCTGGTTGATCGTCGCCAGTGCGACCGGGTCGGCGGCGGCGACCTTTGCCGTATCCGGTGGGCTGGCGTCATCCGGATACACCACGTTGGTGCCGCGCGCCGCCGCGGCGTTGGCCAGACTGGCCAGCGCAGTCTGGCTGAGCAACTTGCCGTCACTGCCATGCACCAGCAGTAAGACCGGCGGCTTGATCCCCGCGCTGGCCACGCCCAGCTTCGACACCAGCCGGCGCACCGAACCCGGCTCGAACTCCACATCCAGGATCAGGCCGGTGGCGGCGCGTTGGTACTGGAATTTCTGCACGATCGAACTGGCCTTGCCCAGCGCATCGGGGTAACCGGCGTTGCTGCGCAGATCCTGACCACCGGCAATCCGCGTGAGCACTTGCCCGAGTGCGGTGGCAAACGCCTGGTCGCGTTGGGCGTCGCTGGTGTCGGCCACCGGCACGACGACCGAATACGGCGAGCCCGAACTCTGCGCATGCAGCGACGACAGTGCAGCAAAACCCAGCAACAGGGTGACGATCAACAGACGGGACAGGCGCATGGAGTGGGTATCTTCGGGGGAAGCTTCGGGGAAGTCTGCCCAATCGCGCCCCCAGCGTCCATCGCAGTCGGCGCCGTACACCCGCGTCGGCGGGCAGCGACTGCACAAGCTGCTAAACTTGCGCGTTTCATCCACGCCGGTTTCCGCCATGTCTGACGCCCTCACCTACCGCGCCGCCGGCGTTGACATTGACGCCGGCAATGCGCTGGTCGAACGCATCAAGCCGCTGGTCAAGCGCACCTTCCGTCCGGAGGTGATGGGCGGACTGGGCGGTTTCGGCGGCCTGTTCGATCTGTCCGGCCGCTACAAGGAACCGGTGCTGGTGTCCGGCACCGACGGCGTCGGCACCAAGCTGAAGCTGGCGCAGATTTTGAACCGCCACGACACGATCGGTATCGATCTGGTCGGGATGTGCGTCAACGACGTGCTGGTTCAGGGCGCCGAGCCGTTGTTCTTCCTCGACTACTTCGCCACCGGCAAGCTGGATGTCGACACCACCGTGGCCGTGGTCGGCGGCATCGCTAAAGGCTGCGAGCTGGCCGGCTGTGCCTTGATCGGCGGCGAGACCGCCGAGATGCCGGACATGTATCCACCGGGCGAATACGACCTGGCCGGTTTCACCGTCGGCGCGGTGGAAAAATCACAGATGCTCAGCGGCGAGGCGATCGTCGCCGGCGACGTGATCCTCGGCGTGGCCTCGTCCGGCCCACACTCGAACGGCTACTCGCTGGTGCGCAAGATCCTCGAGCGCGCCGGCAGCCCATTGGAGCTGGACCTCGGCGGCGTGAAACTGGCCGACGCATTGATGGCACCGACCACGATCTACGTGAAGTCGATGCTGGATTTGTTGAAGACCGAGCCCGTGCACGGCATGGCC
>DASZCB010000159.1:0-2405 GCA_035943575.1 Rhodanobacter sp.
GGCTGCACGGCAGGCGCCATGCGGCGCTTCGCCTTACCTTAGCGGGCGCGCGGGCGCTTGCCTACTGCGGCATGCGCGCCGCCCTGTGCGTTATTCGACGATGAACGCGTCGACGGCCACGCCCAGATTCCAGTCGCTGCCCATGCCGCTGAGTGCCAGCGAGACATTGCCCTTGGTCAGCACCTGCACCTCGACGCCCGCGTGCGCCTCGGCGTTGGCGTAGTGGCCAAGCATCTCGTGCACGTTGCTGCCTCCCGGTCATCCCATTCGCGGCGAGGTATGGCCATCCAGCCGTCCACTTGCGCAATCTCTCCAGACAGGCATACGCTGCAATCGCGGCAGCACGATCCCCCTGCTCACGCAGCGTGACTGGCGCAACATCCCCACTGTTGTCAGGAGGTCGCCCATGTCGTCCGCAAGCCTGGCCGTTGCTCATCGCGCATACCCCGACCGTACCCGCATTGCCGCGCTCAGCGGCGCGATCGCACTCAACCTGGCCGTCATCGTGATCGCCACGCTACCGCTCACTCCGACGCAGCTCGCGACGGTTCGTCAGCTGGCTCCGGTTGCACTGCTCCACTGGATTGATCCGCCGGTGGTGCTGCCAGAACCGCCACCGGTCGAGCTGACTCCGCTGCGGCATCCGCCGACGCTGCCGCAGACCCACCTGCGACCGACGCCGGTCAGCCCGCCGGTGGTCGTGCCTACCACCGAAGGCAATCTCGTCGCACCACCGCTCAGCGCACCGACGCTGTTGCCCAGCGATGCCGCACCCGGCCCGGCGGCGGTGGCGGTGCCGGTCGAGGCCAGCCTCGCCTATCGCTCTGCGCCGTTGCGTTTCCCGATTCAGGCACTGCATCAAAGCATGCACGGCACCGTGCTGCTGCGGGTGCTGGTGGATGAAACCGGCAAGCCGCTGCAAGTAACGGTGGAACAGGGCAGCGGCTACGCCCTGCTCGATCGCAGCGCGCGCGATCAGGTGCTTGCGGGATGGCGCTTCCAGCCGGCGATGGTGGATGGCCTGCCCGTGCGTGCGTGGGCGCGAGTGCCGGTGAATTTCGATCTGCGCGATTAGCCGCTCCGCCGGAAAACCCGGCCGGTATCTTCCGACCGGGCTTTCCGTGACCGTCATCATCCCGAAGTTGCATGCGCATGCGAATGCGCACCGCACCGGCATGGCAAAAATCCGCCGCCGGCTTACGCGTCTTTAACGATACGCATGCTCCACTGGCATCCATCCACCCTGCCAGGTTTCATGCATGGGCAAGCACTCGAACACCTTGAAAATCCTGCGTGCTATCGCGCTTGAACATGGCGCCGCTGAGCAGCCCGATCTCGCTTCGATGGCACGCGAACTGGGTCGGGTGGTGCATCAGGACGGGTTGGCGCTGGCCAAGCGACTTGCACCGTTGCGTACGCGCCAGCGCGGCTTCGAACGCTGGCTGCTGGCTGAGCGCCGCAAGCCGGCGCTCAGCGTGCTGGTGATGGCGTGGCCGCCGAACCATCACACTCCGGTGCACGACCACGCCGGCTTGTGGGGTCTCGAATTGGCCCTACATGGCGCGCTGGAAGTGCAGTCGTACGCACGTGATCCCATCTCGGGCGACTTGCGCATGCACGGCCGCGACTGGCTCGGCCCGGGCGACGGCACCTGGTTCGAAGGCGATCAGCACCACGCGCATCGCTGTCGTAATCTGTCCCGGTACGATACGGCGCTTACTCTCCACGTCTACGGTGGCGATCTGGCCGAATTCTTCGCCTACGAACAGGCGGAACCCATGGGACGCTGGATCGCCCAGCCACAGCGCAGCGCCGTTGCCGGCCGGCTGAATCGCTGATCCATACGACACCACTGCAAATATCAAGGAATCCCATGTTTCGACGGGTCGCCATCATCGGCGGCGGTGCCGCGGCAGCTACCCTGCTCAGCGAACTGCTGGAACGCCAGCCGCCGCAGCCACTGCATCTGGACTGGTATACCGGCGGCACGTCGTCCGCGCGCGGCGTTGCCTACAGCACCACTTCAGAGCGCCATCTGCTGAACGTGCGCGCGGCATCGATGAGCATGTTCGCCGGCAAGCCGCGCGGCTTCTTGGATTTCGTGCAGCGCGACGATCCATCGATCGCCGGCACCGACTTCCTGCCGCGGCGCCGCTATGGCGACTATCTCGAAGCCGAGGTAGCGCGCGCGCTGCAACATGGCAAGACGTACGGGCATGACGTGAACATCATCCCGTTCGCGGTTGATGCGCTGGTCCCCGAGCGCGGCAGCGTCACCCTGATCCATGGCGAGGAAAGCCATCAGGTGGATGCCACCGTGCTGGCGCTGGGTGCGCTGCCACCACAACCGCTGCCCGGCGTCACTGCCGCCGCGCTCGACAGCGGTCGCTACGTGGTAGATCCAT
>DASZCB010000160.1:0-1756 GCA_035943575.1 Rhodanobacter sp.
ACCGCACCATGCAATCCAGGACATGCCGGGGACGTTGTCGGCAAACCTGGCCTGATCTTGGCACAAGCACAAGGCAGACTAGACACTGCGGCCCCTGTCATCCATGACCAATTTCGCCATATTTGCAAGAGCCAATCGGAGAGTGGGCATGTTTCTGGAACTGGATGGCCATGGGCCGCACTACGCGCAGCTCACCCGCGCCATGAAGGCCGCGATCCTCGACGGCCGCATGGTTGCAGGCTCGCGACTGCCGCCCACACGGGTTCTGGCGCAAGAGCTCGAACTTTCGCGCACTACCGTGCTTGCCGCTTACGAACAACTTCGCGCCGAAGGTTTCATCGACGCCCGCGTGGGATCGGGCAGCTATGTGACGAACCTGCCCATTGCTCCGACGCAGAGCCCGTGCGAGGCCGAGTTCACATCGCCCTCGCGCTACGTGCGGCGCGCGCGTCTGGGGCGCGACCTGAGACCGACCCGACAGCAGTACAACGTGCGCTACAACCTGCTGTCCACCAACCCGCTGATCAACCCGGCGCTGGTCGACCTCTGGAGTCGCGAGCTGGCCCGCGCGGCCACGCATACGGCGCTGGAGGAGAACAGCGCGCAAGGCCTGTTCACCCTGCGCCAGCAGGTATGCGACTACCTGGCCCGTCGCCGCGGCATAAGGGCTTCGCCCGAGGACGTGCTGATCACCAGCGGCGCCCAGCAGGCGTTCTCGCTGACGGCGCGCGTGCTGCTCGACGAAGACGACACGGTAGTGATGGAAGATCCGGACTATTTCGCCGCGTACCAGGCGTTCGCCGCACACGGTGCGCGCCTGCGCCTGGTGCGCACGGACGCCGACGGCCTGGTCTGCGGCGAATTGCCGGCGGCGGCGCCGCGACTGGTTTGCGTTACCCCTTCGCACCAGTTCCCCGGCTGCAGCGTGCTCTCGCTGTCGCGTCGCCTGGAACTGTTGCGCTATGCGGCAGATCAGTCATGCTGGATCCTGGAGGACGATTACGACGGCGAGTTCCGCTACGATGGCCGCCCGCTGGCCGCGCTGCGCTCGCTCGACGACGGCAACCGCGTGATCTACGTGGGCAGCTTCTCCAAGATGCTGTTCAGTACTTTGCGACTGGGCTACATGGTGCTGCCTGCCGCGTTGCGCGACGACTTCGTCGCCGCGAAATACCTGTGCGATTCCGGCTGTCCCGGCATCGAACAGGCGGCACTGGCGCACTTCATGGAAAACGGCGGGTTCGAGCGGCATCTGCGACGCGTCCGCAAAGAACTGATGGCACGCCACCATGCTCTGATCGAAGGCCTGCGGCGATACGTCGGTCGGCGCGTGGACATCGTCGACTCGCCAGCCGGCATGCACGTGGTAGCGTGGTTGAATGGCTACGACCATGCCCGCGCGGAAGAGCTGGTCGCGCGCGCGCGCGCGCGCGGCCTGGGCCTCTATCCGATGACGTGGTACGTGCATCAGCCGCCGCCGCGTGCCGGCCTGCTGCTCGGCTACGGCCGGCTGTCGACCACGGCGCTGCACGAGGCCATGCAGCTGTTCGGCCAATGCCTGGACGAAATGGATGTCGGCAGCGACCGCACGCCGCGCCGCCGTGCCGCCGCTCTCCGGCCGGCCGACGCAACCGATCCGGTGGAGCCCTGACATGTTCCTCGAACTGGATGGCCATGGGCCGCACTACGCGCAGCTCACCCGCGCCATGAAGGCCGCGATCCTCGACGGCCGCATGGTTGCAGGCTCGCGACTGCC